>CANHGC010000206.1 GCA_947460045.1 Bacteroidota bacterium
GCACCGGGTTCTGCGGGCGCTCGGAATGTGATTTTAGCGGTTTGGGAGGCGGGGATAAGCCCATTGAGTTGTTCGGCTTCTTTTTCTGCGTCGCCACCCGATTTTTTATCGGTGCTTTCCTTGAGGATTTTCCACTCGTATTGGCGTTTCGTGTTCTGGAAATCGCTGGGATTCATCGAAAGGATAGAATGATATTGAATGAGTTGACCCAAAGCGATCGCTTCGTTTTTTGAATTTGGTTTGAGCGAAATGTTGTCTTTTGCTTGTTGTTTGTTGATACTCAGCGCTTGGATCGAAGGCGTGGCCCATTGGAGAGAATCCTTTTTCCATACCCAATGTAGTGCGTCGATGGCTTGGGTTTTGAGCCCGTCTTTGGTGAAAAGACCATACCAAGTTTCGGTGTATTCTTGCTTTTGACCCCACAAGAAAACGTAAGATCCCACGCAGTGACTTTGATAGGGTTCGATGTACTTTTGATATCGCTCTGTGTACACTGAAGCCTTTTCCCAGCTGCTTTGTTCGATGGCCGCACCCCATTTTGTGGTGGGTGATTCCCAATGTCCGTTGGGGCCCCATTCAGTGATCATATAGGGTCCGTTCCAGCCAAAATTTGCCATGTTCTTGGGTACCTCGGCGATGTCGCCATAGGTGTTTACGCTGAAAATGTCGATGTCGGGCGCCCTTTGTTTCACGTATTCCACTTCGGTGCGATTTAATCCAGCGGTGACGGTGGTGGTGGGGTGATTGGGGTCTGCTTGATGGGCGTACTTGGCGATGTCTTGGATGGCATTCCAAACTTTGGGGTTGGTGTAGCTCAGGTTCACTTCGTTGCCGATGCCCCACATCAACAGAGCCGGGTGATTTTTGAATTGGTCGATGGTGGCTTTGAACGATGCAAGTTGTTTGGCTACCGCGAGGGTGTCGTTGTAATCAAATCCATGTCTTTCGTGTTGCACCCAAAGTCCGAGCAGAACGGTTAATCCCCGTTTCTGTGCCTCGTCGAGCACGGTTTGGGCATTTTCTGCGCCCCAGGTTCGGATGGAGTTGCCGCCAATTTCAACGAGTTCGTTGAGGTGGGTTTCACCGCCGGCGCCTATCACGTAGTAGGGATAGCCATTGCGCAACAGTTGCCATCGCCCTTGAACTTCCACCACGGAAACGGGGTTTACTTGAGCCGTAGCCGAGCCCACGAACAGTGTGATGGTTGAGCAGAGCCAAAGGCAGGGGGTGAGAATGAATTTCATCTCTATTGACGCTTACAAATCAAAGGCAAAGCCTGTGTTGATGAGGTTGTTGTATTTCTTCGCGTTGTATTTGAACAACTTGGCGGGGCGATGCGTGACGCTCGTTTGCTTGAGGCCGGTATCAGTAATGAAATCCATCGATAGGATTTTTTTGCGAAAATTTCTGACATCGAATTCAGTCTCCAAAATGGACTCATACAGGGTTTGGAGTTCGGTGAGGGTGAAGTGTTTTGGGAGCAATTCAAAGCCGATGGGCTGACGGCGAATTTTGGTTTTCAGCTGATCTTTGGCGAAGGCCAAAATTTCGTTGTGGTCAAAAGGCAAATCAGGGATTTCGCCAATGGGGAACCAAGCCGCTTCTTCCGCCCAAGAGGATGGGTGCAAATGGTAATCTTCAATTTTGATCAGGGCGAAATAGGCCACCGTAAATACCCGTCCGTATGGATGTCGGTCAACCTTGCCAAAGGTGTGGATTTGCTCCATGTAGATTTGGTCTAGTCCGGTTAGATCTTGCAGGACTTTTTCCGCTGAATCACTGAGGTTGGTATCGAGGCTAATCAAATCCCCGGGCAGGGCCCAGCAATTTCTGTATGGATCTGCGCCACGATAAATCAACAGCACCTTTAAACCCGTGTGATCGAATCCAAAAACTACGTTGTCTACGGAAACGGCGGCCTTAAAATACGATTCAAAATGTTTGTCCATCTGTTGCCAAAAATAATCAGTTCGGGCGAATATATTGTAAAAAATACAATAATTAACCGAGCGCCTTTTAGATTTGGGTTTTGTGGATGGTTTTAGCGTTCAAAGTTTAACCACTTTCCGGTTTTTTGCACTTGGTTTGGACCTTGGTGGGCGATGATTTTATAGGTGTAAACGCCTGGTGAAATGGCGGTTGTTTGCACGCCCAAATTGTTGTTGCTGCGATAAACCAGTTGGCCGTGTGCGTTAAATACTTCCAACGTTTCAAGGGTCCAATTCGATGAAATTAGCTGCAAATTTGCGTTGATCTTCGCTTCGAGATTGAATTGTTCGATGGCAGAGACATCCAATACATTGACAATTTTTGCGCTTTCTCCATAGCATCCGTTGGCATTGAAACTTCGGGCAACCACGCGGTACGTTGCGATTTTGTTGTCGAAGGCCCAAGTGATGGGGTTAAGACGAGATGTATCTGCGGGGTTGGCGGTGCCAAAATTCCACCAAATTTGTGTTGAGGTGCTGGCGGCGGTGAACGTGAACGATGTTTTTGGCAATCGAATGGCGGTATCTGGGCTCACCGTGAAATTGATGGGCAGGGTGTCTTGAATGCGCATCGCAATTTGCCCGTCGGCGTAGCAGTATTTGGGCGATTCTATGCGAATGATGGCCTTGCCCACTGCGGCTCGGGGATTGAAGGTTGAGGTGTTCTTGTCAAAGATTTTTTGTACCGATGCGCTGGGGTTGGTGTTTCCGTTCACAGAAGTGAGAGAAATGGCGTAGGTGGTGTCGCTCGATTCCCCAGTTGAGATTTTTAGGTATTCGCGCAGTCTGATGGGGGTATCGTTCGGACAAAACAGTGTATCTCCAGAGTACTGATATCGGATTTGGGGTTTTGAAACGATGGTTGTGGTGTCGCAGGCGCGGCAGCCCAGGGTGGAATCAACGGCACAAGCTTGTAATTTGTAGGTGCCCACGGCGATGGAATCGAGGTGGGTGACCAGGTACGTGCCTGTTTTGCCATTTACGGTGAGGGGCATCAACTGGGCGATGGATTTGCTGGGCATGCCAATGATTTTCCATTCGTATGGAAGGGCATTTTTGGCGGGTTTTTCTACCGCATCTTCTGGGAAGAACGCAGAATCGCCGCTACAAATGGTTTTGGTAGAAAACAAATCGAACTGTGGCCTAAAGATTACATCGATGGTATTGGTATCTCGACTTACACAGCCCAGGGTATCGTAAGAAGCAACCAAGTTTAGCGTGATTTTGTCGATGCCTTTAATGGGCGATGGTGCGCGAAGTTTGTAGTAATTGGGGCCAAGGCTATCGAGGTATTTGCCATTGAGACAGCGAATGCCGGTAAGCGGTCCTCCGTCGAGCATGTCTTTTGTGGTGGGGTCGATCAATTTCAATGGGGGATCGGAAGTGCAAATGGGCGCAAGCGGGGTGGTTTTCCATTGAATGTCATCGCTAAAAACTTGGTGAATGTTGAGTTGTTGCACTTCAAAACAGCCTTTGGCGTCTGTAATTAGTAGCATTGCCGACGTATCTCTTTTAGTGGAGAAGGTGATGCCTTTGTTGGTGCCAATTTTTGTGAGACCAGCTGTGGGGATATTTCGGGGGATGTTGCCTAGAAAAGCAATCTTATTGGGCAATCCATACCACTGAAAATTCAAGTTGCCTTTGCGTGCAGATAGATTGTTAGGCTCAATGAATAATTTTCCGTTCGGGCAGTTGATGGTATCGGCAAACGGTTTTTGTGATCCCAATTGGAAGTTGATTACTGTGTCTAGGATGCTTATGGTGGTGTCCCAATAGTTGAAGCAGCCACCTTCGTTCGACATGAGTGCAAGAATTTTATATTTTCCAGTGCCATTGAGTTGAACGGAATCTGCAACGAGATTGGATGTGCCCATCGTTTTTCCTGCAGAATCTAGTACTTGCCAGCTTACTTTTTTACTGGATCCGCCACTGAAATTCTTGGCATTGAATACAAGTTTGTTGCAGCCTTTATAGGTGACTTCGGGGTTTGCTTTTGGGGTAGGATACACTTTCACAGTCAGGTTGCAGGTAGCGGTCA
>CANHGC010000207.1 GCA_947460045.1 Bacteroidota bacterium
AATTGATGGAAACCTACACGGTGAAACTGAAGCCCATCATCGGTATGAATCGCGCCATTCAATTGCCTCGCATCGAAAGGGAAGTGAAAAAAGAACTCATCACCAAGGCCCGTTCTATGCGCAAGAAAAAGAAAGGTGCTGCAGAGGGTGGTGACGCACGTCCTTCAGAGGATCGACCGCGCAGACGCAGACCGGCGGGTGAGAATCCGGTGCCCAATTCGCCCAATTGATGTATTGTTTGGGAAACGATGCCTGAGATTCAAATTTTGGGTGGGGGTATGGCGGGTTTAACCGCGGCATACCTTCTTGAACAACAAAAACAAGCTTATCAATTGCATGAAGCTTCCGCTCACTGGGGTGGGAAGTTGCAGACAACGCTTTTCGATGGTTTTGCATTGGATCACGGATTTCAAGTAATTCAATCGGCCTATCCCGCATTGAGCGAATACAAAAAAGCGGGTATGTTCCATGATGCGCTGGCCTTTGGATCGGGTGCTTGGCTGCTCACCGCTTCCGGTAAAACATTGCTCGCAGATCCCACAAAGCATTTCCCAAAAGGCTTGGGTGCAATCTTTCATCCCGATATCAAAATGTCTGATGCATTGTCGGTGGTGAAACTGCGAAGTAAATTGCTTTCTGCTGGTCCAGAAAACTTTTTTCAAGGGGGCGCCCTAACCACTCAACAATTTCTGTTGCAGAGCGGTTTTTCTGAGTCGTTCATCGAATCTTTCTTTAGGCCGTTCTTTACAGGTATTCTTCTCGAAGAAGCCCTTGCATCGCCCCATAGTATGTTTCAATTTGTTTTTTGGGCTTTGGCGAAAGGACCTGCTTGGCTCATGCCGGGTGGCGTTCAAACACTGCCCAATAGGATCGTTTCAACGTTGAATCCATCGCGGATTTTTCTCAATAGCGAACCGATGCCCAATCACCAGGAGGGCTTGTCTTTCAAAAGCACAACGGTGGTATATTTTTCGATAGATACGGATGCTGGGTTGGGGAAATTTATCGCCCTCAATGCCAGTAGGATGGGGCGGGTGAACCTTTTGGCCGTGCCTTCAGCCGTGCAAGCGGGGTATGCCCCCAAAGGAAAGCACTTGCTCGCGGTTTCGTTGAAGCCGAGTTTCTCTGGGAAAGTGGATGTGCATGAAGCGAAAAATGAAATTCTCACGGAGGTGGAGAACCTATTGCAACAACCCTTGAATGCCCAATTTATTCAATCCATAGAGGTGAAAAAAGCCTTGCCAAATAACACCCCGTACAGATACGGTTACGATGATTCTTTGGATGGTATTGAAGTGGAACGGGAGTTGAATACAGACAATTCTGCATTTTATGCTGGTGCAAGCATCGCAAATCCTTCGCTCAATGCAGCGGTTTTGAGTGGAATGTCGTTTGTAAAGCGTGTAAAAAGTCGGTAAAATACACCGATTTAACATTTTGTTTACTTGCTTTTAACTGTGTCCGTCCGTATTATTGCATCCTCTAAAAACGAAACATTTAATCATTATGACTAATAACAACAAAAAATCAGGAAGCAGCCCATTGATGGCTTATTTCTCTGGCCTTGCCATTTTGTTTGCAATTGCCGCTGGTTATTCAATCTACATTTTCTTATTGGGAAATCCTGCCAACTTTGAAGATGGTGACGTTGCAAAAGGACATCCTTTGGGATTGTTGGGTATCATTTACCGTGGTGGTATCGCCATTGTACCCTTGTTGATTGCTGTAAACATCACAGTAATTTTGATTGCCATTGAGCGTTTCATCACATTGTCTGCCGCCTCTGGTCGTGGAAATGCCACTGAATTTGTTCGCAATATGCAAGGTTTGTTGTCGAAGAACGACATTGACGGTGCGATCGCAGCTTGCGACAAGCAACGCGGTTCATTGGCCAATGTGGTACGTTCAGGTTTAACACGCTACAAAGTAGTTGCTGCCAAAACTGATTTGGATCGCGACGAAAAGAAAGCGGCTATCGAAAAAGAATTGGAAGAAGCAACCAGTTTGGAATTGCCCATGTTGTCTAAAAACTTGGTAATTGTTTCTACTTGTGCTTCTATTGGTACGTTGATCGGTTTGATCGGTACTGTATTTGGTATGATTCGTGCGTTTGCGGCGTTGGCAAACTCAGGTGCGCCTGACACTGCAGCGTTGGCTACTGGTATCTCTGAGGCGTTGGTTAACACCGCTTTTGGTATCATTGGTTCTACCTTGGCGATCATCAGCTACAACTACTTCACCAACCGCATCGATACCATGACTCATAGCATGGACGAAGCAGGTTACTCTATCGTTTCAAACTTCCAGGCCAACCACGGTTAATCCCGTACGTTTACCTTTTTGGTTTAAACAGGATTAAGACCCGTAAAAAATACGAACATGCCTAAAGTTAGTATGCCCCGTTCCACACCTTCATTGGACATGACGCCAATGGTGGATTTGGCATTCCTTCTGGTAACGTTCTTTATGTTGACCTCGAGTTTCCGTGCTCCAGAGCCAGTTTTCGTAGATCCACCAACTTCAACCACCGACGATCAAATCCCCAAACAAGTGTTTTTGGTTACGGTAGATGAGAAAGGAAGGGTTTTCATTGATCTTACCAATCCAGCTGTGAAAGAGTTGGTGTTGAAAGACATGATGCGCGATTTCAAGGTGAAAATGAGCGCTGAGGAAGTAAAGAAATTTGCCGGTGCAGGCCCCATTGGTCTGAAAATGGAATCCGTTTCCGCTTATTTGGAGTTGGATGTGAATGAACGCACCAAGGTTGAACAATCTGGTGTTCCTTATGACACATTGAATATCAAAAAGAGCCAATTATACCATTGGGCTTACAACACCCGATTGCGCGCTCATGACGATTTCAATGATCGAAAAGACGAAGCTGAAAAGCGTGGACTTCCCTTCGACAAAGAAAACTATATACAGTTTGCTGTAAAAGCCGATGGTAAAACAAAATATAATGTGCTAAAACATGTTATACAAGTGTTTAGAGAAGCCAAAGTAAAGAATTTTCAGATGATAACCGGTTTGGAAGCCAAACCCAACGATTAAAAGATAGGAGAGAAAAACCATGGCAGAAATTCAAAGTAATGGTGGCGGAGGCGACGGTAGTAAAAAAAGAGCCAAAAAACAGAGTACCAAAGTGGATATGACTCCCTTGGTGGATTTGGCCTTTTTGCTATTAACGTTCTTCGTACTTACCTCAACTTTCTCTCAACCCAAAGTGTTGAGAATGATCTTCCCGGAGAAACTGGATGAGAAAGATCTGAAAAATATGAAACAGCCCGAGGTAAAAGATGGTATCACCATCCTTCTTACCCGTGAAGATCGTGTTTTTTGGTATCGCGGTGCCCTGAACGATAAAACCGTTTTGGAGGAAACCGATTTCACCCAAAAAGGATTGCGCAAAATATTGGTTGAAAACAACCTTCCGTTGTTGACCCAATTGCGTGATTTTGAAAAACAAATGAACAAAATCGATGAGAAAGATACTGCCAAGCGCAATGCCATCGATGCCAAAGTAAGACAAGCTCAGCGCGATTCTAAGTTGGTTGTGTTGTTGAAAAACGACGATCAAGCCACCTACAGAAACGTGATTGACGTGATGGATGAATTCATGATCTGTCAGATTGCCAAATACTTTGCCGTTGATGAAGGCATGGCTCCGCTTGAGAAGAAGCTCATTGATCAGAAAATTAAATCCTAAACGCTATGTCAGACAATTTGATTAACAAATGGGACCAAGTGCAATCGCCAGGACGTAATGAACTGGTTTTTGCTGATCGCTTCAAAGAGTATGGCGCCTACCAAATTCGTAGTCAGTTTAGTAGAAATCAGTCGTTGGCAACATTGATCGCCCTTTCGGTGACCGCTTTGTTTGCCGCGATGCCCATCATCGTAGAGCATTTTTTTCCGAAAGAAAAGGAAATCAAAACCCAACTGAAGGTAACCAACATTGATGATGTGAAGGCGCCTGAAGAAGAGGAAGAAAAAGAGCCTGAGAAACCCAAAAT
>CANHGC010000208.1 GCA_947460045.1 Bacteroidota bacterium
AATGGTGATCAACGGAAAATCTGCTCCCCAAATTATTGATGCAGAAATTTCACAACTAGAAACAATTAGTAAGAAGAAACTTCCCGCATTGCGCAATAATTTCCTACCATTAATTCAATCTTACATTGCTCAGAAGCCACGCAGCGGCGCCTCCAACTCAAATTACCAAAGCAGCAACGGAAGTGGCACAATGGTATTGGCAATCTTATCATTGGTTTTTGCAATAGTGGGTTTTATACTATTCATGAGCTCTGATTTTTTCATGTACGGAACGGCAACAGTGTCCCTCGTACTTGCAATATTTGCCTTGGGGCGTTACAATAGGCATGAACGAGGCATTGGTCTGGCAGTGATTACACTGATGATTAGTTTGGGGCTTATAATCGCTTGGTGGAAAATTATTGGTGATATGTTTTAGGCTTAATTGAATTGTATTCGTGCAACAAAATCCGTCGCGATGAAAAAATAATATTTGGAAATCCCAATTCCACCACATTACATTTGCAAACAGTATCACGAGACCCAGAAGGTCACCAACCGAGCACTAACCCTGCTACGGTGGTAAAATGATGCGGACACAACGTCAAAAACAAAGGGAAATGAAATCTTTCATTGTACATCGCAACGCCTTTGCCACCGAAAAATCGGTAGCCAAGCCCCTGCTTGCTCCTGTTTTGGGCTGTTCGCAACAAGCCCTCTTGCGTTTTCGTGCTGTTTCGCAAAACAACATTAAAACCAAATACTATGAGCAATCACACCTATCAATTCACCAGTGAGTCGGTATCAGCCGGCCACCCCGACAAAGTCGCTGACCAGATTTCAGATGCCATCCTCGATGCGTATCTCGCCCAAGACCCCAACGCCAAAGTGGCCTGCGAATGCCTCATCACCACGCAAAAATTGCTGATCGCCGGTGAGGTCACTTCCACCGCCACTGTAGACGCCATCGCCATCGCCCAGGAAGTGCTCGATCGCATCGGTTACAACACAGACGCCGTGGGTTTCAATTGGCACACCGCCGAAATCCGCAACGTGATCCACGCCCAAAGCCCCGAAATTCACAACTCCGTCATCGATGGTGGGGCCGGCGACCAAGGCATCATGTTTGGCCATGCTTGCAGCGACACCCCCGACTACAACCCTCTGGCAATCACGCTATCGCACCAAATCATGCGAAATCTTCACTTCCTGCGCGAGCAGCAAATCCTCCCGTGGTTGCGCCCCGATGCCAAAGCCCAAGTCACCATCACCTACGACAACAACGGACCGGTTTCGGTGGACAAAGTGGTGGTGTCGACCCAGCACGATGATACCGTGGACCAGCCCACACTGCGCGCGGCCATCATTCACCATGCCCTGGAACCCTTGCTGCGCGATTGGATCAAAATCAAACAGCCGGAGTACATCATCAACCCATCTGGGAGCTTTTTGATTGGCGGACCTCACGGCGATACGGGCCTAACCGGACGCAAGATTGTGGTGGATACCTACGGCGGGAGCTGTCCGCATGGTGGCGGCGCTTTTTCGGGCAAGGATCCCAGCAAGGTAGATCGCAGTGCGGCGTATGCAGCCAGGTACATCGCCAAACATTTGGTGGCCTCGGGCGTGGTGCACAAGTGCAACGTACAACTGTCGTACGCCATTGGTTTGGCCGAGCCTACGTCGATCCACATTGAATCTTTCGGCACCCATCGCTGCGATTTGAAACTGCTAGAACGCACCATTTATGCGCTGTTTCCGGTGCAGCCTTTGGCGATCATCGAGGCGTTTGGGCTGAAGCGACCGATTTATTTGGCGACGGCCACGTACGGACATTTCAGCAACAGCGATTACCCTTGGGAGGTGCTCGACGATGTGAAAATTAATGCGTTGCGGGCGATTACGGGGGTGAATTTGGATGCGCCGAACAAAGATCTACCGTCTCAACAGTTTGCCAACGACAGCGCCAAGCAGTGTTTTTACCGTTTTTTGGAAGACCCAACTTATGGACATTTAAAAATGAAATGGTTATCGAATCAACCATTCTCCGCTTACTTGCCATTTCATGTGCCCGATGGATTGGTGCAAGCAGTAGATAAAGAGGAGTTTGATTTCCGCGAGGATTCCGAGCGATTGCCCATCTTTTTGGGATCTCAATTTGGCTACTTTCCAAGCTTGAAACTGATTGAACCCATTCCAGATGGCTATTTACACTTCCTTTTGGCGAAATCCATGCTATCAGGTTTGGTGTCGGGCCTGACTCTGCGTCGCTGGGACGCGGGTCAAAGACAATTTCAAATCGTCAAAGAATGGAAACGATGAATCTCGATCAGTATTATCAGGCGTTTTCCGGACTGTTGGGTGAAATCAAAGGCGTATCTCACTGCATAGACGATATCCAAAGAGGGTACCTCTCTAGCAATGAATTTGTTCGCAGATATGGCCTGCTCCTCGAGAAATTGAGTGATGAAGACTTAAAAGCCGTGGCCGACCGACTCAAAGCAACCAAATATTTTAACGTAGTGATTCAGGCCCAAGTGGCAGCGATGAATCTTGAAACAAAGAATAGGGGGCTGGCATGGCGAATTTGATCCTCCACATCCCTCACGCTTCGCTGCGAATTCCTGATTATGGTCACTATTTGTTACCGAAAGGAGCGGTGGATGCCGAGGCCCTGCACTTGGCGGATTTGTATACCGAAGAACTGTTCTTGCCAGCCCAAGGCGATGCCGTAATTCAGGCCGATTTTTCCCGGGTCTGTTGCGATGTTGAACGATTCGATCACGATGCGTTGGAACCCATGTCGAAATTCGGCATGGGTGCCACCTACGTGCGATGCGATGATGGCAGACCGTTGCGCAACCTATCCCCAACAGAGCGCGATACCATTATGCAAAATGGCTATTACCCCCACCACGAGCGGCTGACGACGGCCGTGGATGCTGAGATTTTACAGACGGGAGAGGCGCGGATTGTGGATTGTCACAGTTACCCCGATCCGCCGTTGCGCTGTTCTCAGTATATGGGCGATGCACAGTTTGATTTCAATATCGGAACCGATGGCTTTCATACGCCGCCGTCATGGATTGAGGCATCGGTGGCGTTTTTTGCCGATCGCGGTTTTCGTTTGGGCATCGATGAACCCTATGCAGGCAGTATTGTGCCCATGAAACATTACCAAAAGGATGCGAGGGTCAAGAGCATCATGCTCGAGATGAATCGAACGCTGTACTTAGATACTTCCTATGGCCGTGGCCCGCGATTCAATGAAATCCAAGGCATCGTTGCGGATTTTTTGTCGATGATCCGGAATGCATAATCCTCTGGAAAATTTTATAAATTAATTCTCTTTAGATGTCTTTGTTTTTCGCCTGGTTTAATCATGTGACAATGGCTGAAAGAATTGTTTCGACGTCTAGATTTTCTTGAATATTCCACCGACTTCTGCGTTTCCCAGAAGGTGGCAACTCAGTATCAAGGGATGTGTAAGATTTGGATTTGATTAATTGTAATTCATTGATGATAGGTGTTCGGATTTTGAGTAATTCTAAAATGAACCCCAGTCGTTTAATGACCGCTTGAGAGTTGAATCGTATGGCGTAATCCAAGAGGACATTGAAGTTGATCCGTTCCTGTGATAAATACAATGCTTTCGATACTTCTACAATGCCACCAGCATATTCGGGCTTGAATAGACAGTCGATGATCGTTTTTTCCAAGTCTGAACAAATCACTTTCTCAAATTCGTCAATCCAAATTTTCTTTCCACCGAAAAAGTGTTTGTCATTATGGAAGATAAACTGAAAGGGTACGTCCTTTACATATATCTCCGAGGGACGGATTTGTTTGGATACAACTATTTGTTCTTTTAGGGATGGTTGAGTAATTAAGTTGTGGATTTCTAGTGCCGAGTAATATCCGATGTAATGATTTGCGTCACCAACCAAATGCTCTACCAGTAAATGCCATTCAGGCATGTATAAGGATGCGTTTTTTTCATACGGTACAAT
>CANHGC010000209.1 GCA_947460045.1 Bacteroidota bacterium
GCCAGGTTTTCATCCTGGAAAGAGGGGTTCGACTCCCCTACGGGCTACGAAAATAAATCGCGGGATGGAGCAGTGGTAGCTCGTCGGGCTCATAACCCGAAGGTCACAGGTTCGAGTCCTGTTCCCGCTACTAAGAAAAAGCCAATCAGAAATGATTGGCTTTTTTTGTTTCTTGGAGTGTTAAAGTGTACTTTCAAAAACGAGTAAGAATATTGTAATATTGATTATGTTGACCTTTGATAACAAGCAATAAGATTATTGTCAATGTCAGACGAATCATATCGCTCACATTTAAAGAGATCGCAAGAATGCAAGACTTTATAGACCAAGCAAATAAAAATGGTATAATACTTCTCGATAAAGGACGGTGTCAGTTTTGTGGAGCGGACTATCAAAAGGGCATCTTTGAGTGTATGGACAATTACAATAATGGGATCCAGTTTTTGGATTTTAATAATTCTGAACATCACATTTCAAGATTTTTAAGTGTTGATGCTCATGCTTTGCAACATCCAGAAATTCACGGACGGTGGAGCAATCATTTCCATCTGACCAGGTTGAATTTGATACTTGAAAAAAAGCAACCCTGGGACTACAAAAAATCTCCGTTGCTAAGCAACTATTTGAACGTTTATAAACAAAATAGGCCGAATGAATTTCTTGCGGTTCCGAAACCATTAGACAGAGGGAAAATAACTGCAAAAGATCTAACTAAGGCGACAACATCAGTCGAATGTATTGAACAAATAAAAAAATGGGCGGACGAAGTATATCATTCATGGAGTTCAAACCATTCAATAGTATCTCAAATTGCAGACGGCTTTTTAGACAACTAATACAATAGAAAAACAGCGAACCGTTAACTGCTTCAACAACTTTGCTGAAAAGAATGAAAACACCCCGAGTTAGTTCAGTGACCTGTTCATGTATTTATAGAGATCAATAACCTTTTCATACCCTTCAATGAAGTTAGAAATTTGATCCTTTCCCGCTACGAAGAAAAAGCCAATCAGAAATGATTGGCTTTTTTTGTTGATCCTAAATTCTTTAATCGAATACTATCGTATTTAAACTGTGCGATTCGCTCTATCAAATCCATTGGCACAGGCAGCAGACATATTACAAAACTGTCATTGATTCAATCATTTAATTCATCAAAATAATCCAAAAACTTAAGGCCAGCCTCATTCCAGAATGAATAATTGTGTCCGGCGCCTTTCACAAACAACGTGCGAACAAACCCTACGTCGTCGTATGTTTTTTGAAAAGTCGATGCCCGCTGCTGAAAATTAACGGATGACTCCATCGCTTTAAATAACGATGCTGTCTGTTGCCAAGGAACTACTTTGTCATCGGTTCCATGAGCCAAATACACGGGAATCCGCAACGCATCTACCCGCAATTCAATATTATTCGTACCCCGCCATCGCCAGGGAACATCATCATATTTCCCCAAACAATTGATCATTAGGTTGTCGTTCTTCATCAACAGCGGATTGTAATCACCACTCAAACCGGCACATCCCACAAACGCCTCAGGATGCTCCAAAGCCAACAACAAAGCGCCTCTTGCGCCCGTCGATAACCCCATCACATAAGATGGAATGGGCAACATCAACGATTTATGGTAAACATCACCATCCACCGTCTTTATTGGATCAGAAGGTATGCCTCGGTCAGTAAAATAAGTCCTTTTTTGTAATGGCTTTAACACAGAATCCCAAAGCCATGTCCGCGTGGGATGCAATCGGTAGTCAGCGCGCATCTGAGGGTATAAACTATCCATATAAACGCTCTTACCCATCTCCACCAACATCACATCATAGCCTCTCCTCGTTGCTTCATCACAAACCCTCGTTCGTGTGCACCACTGCGTATCAGCAAAATTCCAACCGGGCAACAGCAGCAACATTTTTCGACGAGTCGATGCATTCGCAAATCGAGCAACCTTGATTTCAACACGGATCGATTTGCCATTACAAGGAACAAAATACACGGTATCGCGAGCAAAGCAAGGCAACAACGATGAATCTGCAATGGCAGACTGGGCTGAAACTTTGGACCCTAAATTTTTGGGAAATGAAAAAGCACCCTGTTGATCAGTCCCTGCAAATAGCGTGAATGCCAACAGCGTAATCGTCACGATGCCCATGCCAACAATGATCCGCATACGACCCCAATTTACTCCGATTCGTATCCAAATTGATCCAACATCTTCTTGTTGTTGCGCCAATCTTCTCGCACTTTCACGAACAATTCCATATACACCTGCTTCTGGAAAAATTGCTCCAATTCTTTTCTTGATTCGATGCCCAACTTTTTGATGCTTTGACCCTGTTTTCCGATGATAATGGGCTTTTGAGAAGGACGTTCCACAATCACTTCACAACTCAAACGAAGAATTTTTGGCTCTTCTTTGAACAACAAAGTAACAATCTCCACTGAATAAGGAACCTCTTCATCGTATAGTTTCAGCACATTGTTTCGGATAATCTCATTAACAAAAAAGCGTTCTGTTTTATCTGTGAGTTGATCCTCAGGGAAATAGGCAGGATGCTCTGGCAAAAAATCAACCAAGTATTTTTCCAAAACATCTATCTGGAATTTTTCTTGTGCAGAAATGGCCAGATATACATCCGCATCGAACGTTTTCTTTAACCACACCAACTTCTCTTCCAACTTTTGCTGATGCACTTTGTCGATCTTGTTCAAAACCACGATTTTCTTGGCTTTGGAACGATCAAATTTCTCGTGAATCTCTTCAGAAAAATCTTTGCCATTGATATCAATCAACAGAATCAACACATCGCTATCGTCCACACTTTCTTTCACAAACTTCATCATCCGCTCGTGCATACCATAACTGGTCTGACGTAAAATTCCGGGGGTATCAGAAAAAACGATTTGATGTCCAGGCCCATTTTTAATACCAAAAATCCTGTGTCTGGTTGTTTGCGCCTTGGAATTTACGATGGCTAACTTCTCACCCAATAGGGCGTTATAAAGGGTACTTTTTCCAGCATTTGGCATGCCGATAATACTCACAAATCCTGATTTAAATGGTGTTTCACTCACTACTTCAAACCTACTATGAAAAACTTAACTTTGTTTATGCAGTTTTTCACCCGCAATCCGCTGTATTCTTCAGTGTTCATCTTTGCCTTTTTCGCAGCGATACCCAAGCAAGCCATTTCCATACATTTAAAGCCCTCGAATGTTTCATTCCAAGGCGAAAACCTTACAACCATAGATTCTACCAAACACGGATATCAAAAAGCCAAATTGGGCATGTATTTTAAGAAAAATTGGGATTTCCGAAATGGGCTCATCGGTTTACAGTCGAAATTCAAAACGAAAGAAACCCAACAGCTCATTTTACCCAAAAAAATTCAGCATTATTCACTCGTTTTTCAAGATTCCTTTGATCAATTGAATTCAGATGTTTGGTCGAAAGGACAGCCATGGGGCCGATTGCATCCAGACAATGTTCATCAGTTTTATGGTGATCCCCAAGCCTTTGTCAAAGACGGTTGTTTGCACTTGCTCAATGAGCCCAAACCTTACCCAATTGTTCTCGAAAACCAAACTGCCAGCGATGTTGAAAGGATGATCAAAGCCCAAGATTTAACCAATCAGATCATACCCAATTTGGTGAAAATGGGCACCGTTGATGGACAAGGCAACATCGTACAGAGCACAGAATCGGTTGGAAACATTTCTTTGACCACAAATAACCCTGATACCACCGCCAAACAGGCCCTCATCATCCCATACAGCATTGGAATCGTGAATACATTTCATTCCAATAGTTTTACTTACGGATTCTTTGCCATTCGAAGTAAAAACCCATCAGGACCCGCCACATGGCCCGCTTGGTGGCTTACAGGTAAAAACAACTGGCCGCCTGAAATCGACATTTTTGAGATGTACGGTGGAAAAACTGGAAACGGCGTGCACACCCAAACCATGACGGTTCACA
>CANHGC010000210.1 GCA_947460045.1 Bacteroidota bacterium
AAACAACGCTCCATCGTATAACAAAGACTGTCAAAAGAATTTATCAAGATTAGAAAAAATACCCATCAACTATTCTGTAAATGCTTTGAGTGTGGGACAAGCCATTGACATTTATCGATCTGCTTGGGGCGATTTAAACCCCAATATTGGTGATTTTGAATATTCAATACTTGCAAACGCCTTTGTAAAACATGCATCCCATACTGAGGAGGCTTCATTTGTGCTGTCTGCCCACCACTCAGAGCGCAACGAGACCTTGGGCGCTGCCATTTTTTTCATCACCCCGCCGAGCTCTACTAGCGGACTTCGCTGCATACATTATGTTTGCGCAGGTCCTACAGAAGCTGGGCGTTCCATGGGTATCATGCATGGCATCATCCATTGGGTGATTCAGAAGTACGCGGGTGAAAACGTATTGTTGGATTTTGAGGGCAGCAGTATTCCATCCGTAGCCAGTTTTTATAAAAAGTTTGGCGCCACCGAATTTCCCTATTTTGTTTTCGCACGGGGCGTTTGATGTACGATGATGACAGGAGTGATTATCTTCGTAGCATGAACCCTTGGATACAAGCCGCTCGTTTGCGAACATTGCCTCTGGCCCTATCGGGTATTCTGCTCGGTGGCACACTTTCGCATATTTGTGGTGTTCAAAACAGTGAATTTCGAACAAACCAACCCCATTTGTTTTGGTGGGTGATGATTTTGGCGCTTCTCACCGCTACTGGATTACAAATACTGAGCAATTTCGCCAATGACTATGGTGATTTCAAAAAAGGCACCGACACCAAAGCCAATCGCACAGACAGGGCAATGGCTTCGGGCAAAATCAATGAAAACCAAATGAAAAAAGTCCTTTGGATCTTAGGTGTAATCACCTTAATATTGGGTGTTTCGTTGATCACGATTTCAGGATTGTTTGAAAGCAAAAATGGCATTTTTATGCTCCTTACGGGTCTCGTGGCGATTGCTGCCGCCATCAACTACACGATGGGAAAAAGGGCCTACGGATACTCGGGATTTGGCGATGTATTTGTTTTGATTTTCTTTGGATTGGTGCCCGTCTTGGGCATGGGTGTGTTGAATGGGTTGTTTACTGACACTGCGAGTTCAAAAAACTTCGATGTTTTCGTAATGGCTGCATTGGGATTGGGATTTTTGAGTGTGGCCGTTCTCAACGTGAACAATTACCGCGACATTCATACTGATTCGGCACAAAATAAAAAAACCATCGCAGTTCGATTGGGTGCCAAAAAAACCCTGCTATACCATCGCATTTTATTGTTACTCGGTGGCAGTTTGGTGCCCGCCTCCTTTTTGGTGTTCGAAAAACGATACTTCGAATGGCCATCCATGATGGGGGCTCAAACGTTTTTTCTAATTGGTGTTTTTACCCCGGTTTTTCTTCAACTGTCTAGTCATAATCAAGCCGTCAAAAATGCGGAACCCGGCCAACGTGAAACATTGAATCAACAGCTGAAAAAATTGTCTATCAGCATTTTGGTGCTCGTATTGATTTACGCTTTTTTGGCGTATTTCGTGATTGATTTTTTGGGACCAGATAAAGATTAACAAACAGACATGTTAATACAATTCTCAACCCAGCCCCACCAATTTGAATTTTTAAAACCGGCCAAAACCAGCCGAGGAGAATACACAGAAAAAACAAGTCATTTGGTATCGTTGAGATCTGGTGGTTTTGAGGGAATTGGCGAAGCGGCCCCTCTGCCTGGCTTGAGTTTGGATGGTGACACAGACTACAGTGCGTTTACCAAACATCTATTGAATGTTCCACTGAGCATAGATGATATTTTAGAACACCTCGATTTGTGGGAGCCGGGTAAAGACAGCGCGCTACCAGCCATGCGTTTTGCCATGCACGCAGCCTGGCAGCACCTGCAGCACTTGCTATCTCAACCCTCACTCCTCAATTCACCCAAAATGCCATCGCACTGGGTCAATACACCATTTACACAAGGTAAGGCGGGGATGCAAATCAATGGTCTTGTTTGGATGAATGGCATCAACGCCATGTATGAAGAGGCCCTGTTAAAAATATCACTTGGATTTCGATGTATAAAGATCAAAGTGGGTGCCTTGGATTTCGACGAGGAATGTAAACTCGTTGAAAAGTTGAGAAAACACATGAATGCATTTCAACTCGAAATCCGGTTAGATGCCAACGGGGGGTTTTCACACGATGTTGCGCTCGAGCAAATCAAAGCATTGCATCGATTCCAAATTCATTCAATTGAACAACCGGTAAAAGCTGGTTACCACGAATTGGATCGCATTTGTAAAGAAAGCAAAATCGACATCGCCTTAGATGAAGAACTCATTGGCATTCACCCCAATAAAACTGGTAACAGTAAAATGTCGGGCAAACAATTGTTGAGTTGGGCAAAACCCAAATATATCATACTCAAACCCACTTTGTTGGGCGGTTTGGATTTGGCAGAAGATTGGATAAAACTCGCCGAAAACGAAAAAATTGGTTGGTGGAGCACCAGTGCTTTGGAGGGCAATGTTGGTTTGGCTTGCATCGCACAGTGGGTGTCGAAATTCAACCCTACCCTACCTCAAGGCTTGGGAACGGGCTCGTTATTTAAAGAAAATTATAATCCCCAAACTCGCGTTGTTGGGGAGCAACTTTGGTTTTTGCCATGATATGAAAAGTACACTTCCCGCAGAATTTATCGAATCTTTGGGCCACGCATTGCCTCAAACCGAAGTAATCGAACTGTTATCGGCCATCGATGAGCCACCAAAAGTGAGCATTCGCTTAAACAGAGCCAAAAACATTTCTGAAGCGCTGTTTCAAGAGGATGTTTTGATGGATAAAATTCATCATTGTAATGATGGTTTCGTGCTCAAACAGCGTCCTCTGTTTACCGCCGACCCCGCGTTTCATGCCGGAGCCTATTATGTGCAAGAGGCAAATAGTATGGTGGTGGGCGAATTGATCAAACGGTTGATTCAGAACTACGAAGATGGGGCCATTGTACTTGACCTTTGCGCATCGCCAGGTGGAAAAAGCACGCACATCGCCTCGCACCTTAGACCGGGTGATTTGCTCGTTGCCAATGAAGTTATTGCCGGCAGAACCAACACGCTAATTGAAAACCTTTGTAAATGGGGGGCTGGCAATCATTTGGTGACTTCGGCCGATGCCAGACAGTGGGGAGAAACTAGGGGGTTGTTTCAAATTGTTGTGGCCGACATGCCTTGTAGTGGCGAAGGGATGTTTCGAAAAACACCAGATGCTATCAGCGAATGGAGTCCATCTCACGTGGAACTATGCACGGTTCGGCAAAAACGAATCGCACATGACATATGGCCAAGTATCGCTGAAGGCGGGGTGATGATTTATAGCACTTGCACCTACAATCGTTCAGAAAACGAAGAAAATGTAAATTACATCGTGGAAGAATTGGGCGCAGAAATTATGGAGTTCGACTTTCCGGTGAATCTGGGAATTATAGAGGTTGAACCGGGTAAATATCGCATGATGCCGCACCGCACACAAGGCGAGGGGTTCTTTTTTGCCATCCTCAGGAAAACCAATAAAGAGCGTTTGATTTTAGGTAAAACGGCAAGGGTAAAACCCAGCAAGCACTTGCCCGATTTTTTGGGTAATGAGTTTTTGGGCTATGAGTTACAAGATGGTTTGATGGTTGTTCGGAATGGGAAGTGGGCCGATTACTTTTATAACTTACCTGCTCTATTGCCTGGTATAAAACAAACCGGTGTTAATGCTGGGCAGTGGAACAAAAACCAATGGAAGGTACACCCTGAGTTTGACCTTTTGGCGAAAAAAACCGTAATCTACCCCACCGAAAACCTTGGTTTAACGGAGTCCTTGCAATATTACAAGCGTGAGTTTTTGTCGATCCGATCAAACAACAAAGGCGTTGTGGGTATGCGATGGAATGGATTGTCTTTGGGAACGGCCAATGCGGTAAACAACGGTTACA
>CANHGC010000211.1 GCA_947460045.1 Bacteroidota bacterium
CCATTTCGAAATCGTTCAACACGAAACCTTTGCACCCATACTTTATTTGATGAAATACAACGACCTCGAGGAAGCCATCGATCTACAAAACGGGGTAAAACAAGGTCTCTCCAGCGCCATATTCACCAACAACCTTCAAGAAGCTGAACAATTCCTTAGCGCTTGGGGATCAGATTGTGGTATCGCCAACGTTAACATCGGTACTTCTGGTGCAGAAATCGGCGGCGCATTCGGTGGAGAAAAAGAAACTGGCGGCGGCAGAGAAAGTGGATCAGATGCTTGGAAAGCTTATATGCGCAGACAAACCAATACCATCAACTACGGCAAATCATTGCCACTAGCTCAAGGCATTCGCTTCGATTTGTAATCTGTAATCATTGAATTCCTAGCCATCCTTAGTCTATCAACAGACAACCAATCATAAACAAAAAGCCCGCCCTGTAAACGATAGGGCGGGCTTTTTTAATCCACCCAACCAAAGAGTGGAAAATATCGATATCCTTAAAACTGCTGTCCAATAAAGAAATGCACCTGCGTGGGCTTGCCACTCGCAGGTACCTGCTTGTAATCAAATCCATAAGCCCAATCCAACCCGATCAAACCAAACATCGGCATAAACAAACGAATGCCCACACCCGCCGCACGCTTCAATTGGAACGGATTGTATTTGTCCATAGAAGACCAAGCATCACCCGCCTCCGCAAATCCCAAAACGTACACCGTGGCCGCCTGACCGGTTGTAATCGCCTGACGCAATTCCACAGTGAACTTGTTAAATATTGGCGCCCCTGCCTGAGCTCCCATCGCCGTAGCACTCACAGTATAGTTATCATACCCCCGCTGAGAAATGATCTCAGTTGCAGCAATGTTGAATCCAAATACACCCGCACCACCCACTTGGAATCGCTCAAAAAAGGTCAATCCCAAATCAGGATTGTAATACCCCAAGAATCCCACACGTGCCTTGGCCATCAAAACCAATTTCTTGTAAACCGGCGTATACCACTCCGCATCCAATTTCCACTTGTGAAATTCTGCCCACTTGTACTTGTCGTTCAAACTCATCTCGCTGTAGTTTTTGTTTGTTAACAACGACAATGGCGGTGTGGCTTGAACCTGAAAAGTAAAGCTGCTTCCCGATGTTGGATAAGTGGGATCGCTAATAGAATTTCTTGTCAACACAACCTGCGCAGTGGGGTTGTAAGAAATCCCGTTGAAACCTTTCGGAAATCCATAAAATCCACCGTCCATGTTCTGCATGCGATACTGATTGAAACTAAAACCATATTGCAAATTGAAGAAGTCATCTGGCCACTTCAATCGATTACCATAGTTTACAGAAATACCCGTATTGTAAAACACCTGGCGCAGAGGATCGGTTTTCTGCCTAAAATCAAAGCTATTCACCGTATGAAAAATGCTCATACTAAAGGTATTCGGCTTCTTACCACCAAACCAAGGTTCGGTGAATGAGAACGTATATCCCTGATAATTGGCGCCGTTACTCTGTGCCCTCAAACCCAATTTTTGACCATCCCCTGTGGGTACCGGACTCCATTTTTCGGGATGAAACAACTTCTTCCTACTGAAATTGTTCAAAGTAATACCCGCTGTGCCAATCAAAGTAGGGGTTGTACTGAACCCGTTTCCACCCCAACCACCACTCAATTCAATCTGATCCGAAGGCTTTTCTACCAACGTGTAATCAATGTCCACCGAACCATCCTCTGGATTGGGTTTGGGATTCACACCCAATTGCTCGGGATCAAACAAACCCAAAGCACCCAAATCGCGCATCGTACGTTGTATATCACTTCGAGAAAATACATCGCCCGGTTTGGTACGAATCTCTCTCTGAATAACACGGTCCGATGTTTTTGTATTCCCATTCCAACGCACCTGGCCAATCGTAGCGCGCGTGCCTTCGCTGATCCGTATCTCCAAATCAATGCTGTCGTTCACCACACCCACCTCAACAGGCATCATGTTGAAAAACAAATACCCATCATCCATATACAAACCCTGAATATCAAATCCACCCGGGTTGCTGAAAAGTCTCTCAGTTAACAAACTTTGGTTAAAAATATCGCCCCGTTTCAAGCCCAAAATGGTATCCAATGTGCCATTTCGGAACTTCAAATTCCCCTTCCATGTGATGTTTCTGTATCGATATTGCTGCCCCTCAAACATACGAATGTGAACCACAATGCGTTTGTCTGAAATCAATTGAACACTGTCCGAAATAATCCGCGCATCCCTATAACCCTTGCTCAAATAATGATTGATCAAATTCTCCCGCTCCTCAGCAAACTTTGATTCGATGTACTTCGAACTCTGCCAAATTTGCCACTTCTTTTCCTTCCGCTTCAGCTTCTTGATCTTTGTTCGCAACAACTCATCTGTAAACTCTGAATTCCCCGCAAAAACAATGTCTTGCACCCTCACTTTCGCGCCCTTTTGAATGTCGAAGTCGAAGTTCTCATACCCCGCCAACACAATCACACTGTCTTTGGCATCCCTCTTGGTGGCCTGACTGCGGATCACATCCACCGTAACATTGTAATAACCCTTTTCTTGATAATACTTAACAACCTTCTCTTTACTAATATTGATCAAATTGGGCGTAATGTACATGCCCTTACGCAACCCCACTTCTTCCTTCAACGTCTTCTGCTGCGCATTGGTCAAATTTTTGAATCGATGCCCGTTCAATCGCGGTTGCTCCTGCACCCGAAATTGCACCACCACCTGGCCCTCATCCGTGGGTTGGAAATACACCTGGATGTCGCTGAAATACTCCTGCTTCCATAAGTTTTCAATGGCCTTGGAAATGTCTCTGCCAGGCACCTTCACTTTTTGCCCAATCGATAAACCCGAGTAAAATACCACCTGCGATTTGAGAATGGGTTTGCCGTTCACCTCCGTCACCAAAATGTTTTTAATGGTATACTCCGCTGGCTCCACAAAATCGTAATTCACCATGGGCGCCTTACGATAAAAACTATCCGCGGCTGTCCCTTGGGCAAAAAGGCCATTCACAAGCCATCCGGCCAATGCTATGATGATAAAACGTTTCAATTCTTATGCAATTTGCTCACTAGTTTTGCCAAATCGGCGCTCGCGACCCTGATATTCGACGATTGCTCGATAAAAATCGTCTTTAGAAAAATCAGGCCACAATACTGGGGTGAAATATAACTCGCTGTAGGCAATTTCCCACATCAAAAAATTACTAATTCTCTGTTCTCCGCTGCTCCGAATCAACAAATCTGGATGAGGATACTGTGATGTACTCAATGCGCCCGAAATCATATCCTCAGTAATCGCATTGGGCTCAATCTCACCGTCCTTAACCAATTGTGCCAAAGATTTTACCGCCTCCGCAATGTCCCACCTACCACTATAACTCAAAGCCAAAATCAACGTCAATTGATCGTTGCCCGCAGTCTTCTCCTTTGTTTTTCGCAATTGTGCCTGACATTTTTCCGGCAACTGGGCGATGTTTCCTATGGTCTCCAAACGAATCCCATTCTTCATCAATGTAGGTAGCTCATCTTCAATCGTACTCACCAACAGTTCCATCAACGCACTCACCTCCTGCTGGGGTCGCGTCCAATTCTCCGTAGAAAAAGCGTACATCGTTAAGTATTTCACTCCCAACTCCGCACCCGACTCAATGGCTGCACGAACCGCCTTCACCCCATGGCGATGCCCAAAAATTCGCATATGGCCCTTTTGCTTCGCCCATCTACCATTTCCATCCATGATGATAGCCACGTGCTTGGGAACACGCGCCGGATCAATCTGATATTGTGAAATTCTCTCTGTCAAAGCGCTGCAAATTTACCTACAAACTTGCGGAGTAAACCTATATGAAAAGGTCAATCCCGCAAAATAATACCAATCTTTTAAGTGCGTGTCGCCACGCATAGTTCCCTTCGCCACAACCGAGCCACC
>CANHGC010000212.1 GCA_947460045.1 Bacteroidota bacterium
GAATGAATCTTTTGCGGCTCTATTTCAAATCGCAAAGCGGTACGAACTTTATGAAATCCATGCAATCCGCAGGCCCCTGGATTCAAAAACAACAAATTATTGAACTTGGGATCTCTTTGCACTTGCAACATATGAGAATGGCCGCAAACATAGATATCGGGTTGTGTTTTGATCAAAATGTCTTTCACCGCAGCTGGGTATCTACCCGGTTTCCCGCCGATGTGGGTCATAAAGATCCGAAACCCTTCCCGATCAAACAGCTGCAATTCAGGATATTCCACTTTCACATCCATCCCATCGATATTGCCATACACACCAACAATGGGCTTACCCAAAGCGGTAATGGCTTCATGCATCTTGGTATTGAGCCAATCACCGGCGTGCCAAATCTCATCGGCCCATGCAGCGTGATGCAGAATTCCATCGTCTACCCAACCATGATTGTCTGAAATTACCAAAATCTTCATTTTTCTCAGCGATTTTTCAATAGACCCAATACAACAGTGCAGAAATCACACAGTTAAACACAAACATCCCAACGGCGATGTGAAATGGCTTCACAAACAAAGACAATAAGCTCAACGCCCACACAATCAATACGAATATCTTGGTGGTCAACGTCCACTGCACCAAATCCGGGAAGCGTACATCGCCCATTTTCAGTACTTCTTTGGAACCAACGTTTTTCCAACGCTCCCAATTGTATTGCGTAAAGCCTATGATTTTCCGTCGCCAAGGACTTAAAAACAGCCTCATGGAATCACCGTCCTCCAAATCGTAATAGGTTTGCAAATCCACAGGGACCTTGATTGTTTGAGGCATTTCTGAGTTCGAGTGCTCCTCAGTTGATTTTGCCAATAAATTCCTCTCATCCCACACCGCTTTGGCTTCAGCCATCCTCACTTCGAGGGGCGCATACAACAACAGCGTATCGATTTCGCTTGTATTTCTTAGGCGATAAGGCACATGGCTCCGAAACGGCAAACAATGCAGATAATTTTCTCGAAAATGAACCGCGCCGTATTTGCTCACAGAGCGATAACCTGTTTCATTCTCATGAGCCAAAACATAGTGAAATTCCGCCTTTGGTTCCAAGTATAAATCCAAAAAGCAAAACACACCCCTTCCGGCAAAGAATAGGCTCATCAATTTGGCGAAAAGTAGAATTTTGCGTTCCAATTCGCCAAAGTTAATAGGATTCAGTAAAGTTGATTCAGTTCTCGGGGCGATTAAATCTCACGATTCACATCCCACTGCTCCAAGTAATCAGCCACTCGGCGCACGAACATGCCTCCCAATGCACCATCTACCACGCGGTGGTCGTAACTGTGCGATAGGTACATCATATGTCGAATAGCAATCACATCCCCATATTCTGTTTCCAGAACGGCTGGTTTTTTGCGAATGGCACCCACGGCCATGATGGCCACTTGGGGTTGATTGATCACGGGCGTTCCGAGCACGTTACCAAAGCTTCCCACATTGGTGAGTGTATACGTTCCGCCTTGGATTTCATCTGGGGTCAATTTCCCGATGCGAGCGCGATTGGCCAATTCATTCACGGCCCTGGTTAAACCCAACAGGTTCATGGTATCGGCGTTCTTGATCACAGGAACGATGAGGTTGCCATTTTGTTGAGCTACGGCCATCCCTACGTTGATGTTTTTGCGTTTGATGATACTGCTACCGTCTACGCTCACGTTGATCATTGGGAAATCCTTGATGGCTTTTGCCACCGCTTCAATGAAAATGGGGGTAAAAGTGATATTCTCACCTTCGCGCTTTTTGAAAGAATCTTTCACGCGATTTCTCCAATTCACCAAATTGGTTACGTCGGCCTCCACAAAACTGGTTACGTGTGGCGATGTATGTTTGCTCATCACCATGTGATCGGCGATGAGTTTGCGTACGCGATCCATCTCGATGATTTCATCACCAGGATTGAGCGATACGGAAGATTTTACTTCTACTTTGGCTGGTGCTGCGGCAGCGGGTGCAGAAACAGCGGCCGGAGCTGCTGCCACTGGGGCTGCGGGTGTTGCAACTACGGCGGGTTGATTGCCTCTGTTTGATACATAGGCCAAAATATCCGCTTTTGTTACTCGGCCTTCTTTACCGGTGCCGGGCATGGCTTCCAATTCAGTCATACTCACACCTTCAGCGCGGGCGATGTTCAATACCAATGGAGAATAGAAACGGGTTCCATCGGCGTTAGAAACTGGCTCGGCAGAGGATTGAGCGGCTTGAATTTGATTTTCGATGGCAGAAACTGCGGCTTCAACAGTCGCAGGAACTTCGGCCACAGGGGCTGGAGCAGCTGCGGGTGCCGGAGCGGCAGCGGAGGCGCCTGATGCCGTGTCAATCATAGCAACGGACTCTCCTACTTTCACAACATCACCGTCTTTATACAGGTGCTTTACCAAAATCCCTGCTTCGGTGCTCGGAATTTCACTATCTACCTTATCAGTGGCAATTTCAACAATGGGCTCGTCCTTTTCAACACGTTCACCTTCGTTCTTTAACCAACGGATGATGGTAGCCTCTGCGATGCTTTCGCCCATTTTGGGCATTACGATGGGTTTTTCTGCCATAAGAATTGAACTGCAAAAATCGGCATTTTTCAATTCACCGCCAAACATAAGCACCGAAAGATGCCAAAACTACATTCATTTCACCATTATTCTTGTAAAATTCCACTCAAACACACACTCCTTGCAAGATCCTACCCTTTGATCTCGTCAGACATACCAGCCAACTTCATCAAAACCGTTACCTCCTGCTGCTTTTCAAGGTCCTTGATTTCCCCGTAAGAAAAATGCATGTTCCGCAGCATCCGTTTAATAATGTCTTTCACACCGCAGGGATCGTAAAATTGTTTCTGCGGCGTAACATTTACCACCTTCAAAAAGGCATCCACGTTTTCCTTGGTGAAAATCTGTCCTTTGCTGTATGGATTGATGTAAAACATCGTTTTTTCAATCTCATCGTTCCCCAACAATTTCATATTTCTGCTGCCTTCGTACCCCTCTTTCAATTTGCAAAAACCCACCACAAAATGTTGTGGCAAATTCACACCAAATACGGGCAAGCCCAAACTTTGTGCAATGGCAATATACACCGCAGACAAACTAATGGGATTGCCAGACTTCCTCTCCAAAACCCTATTGATGAAGGAGTTGTCTGTAAAGTGATACTGATTGCTATCGCCGTGAAATCCCTGTTGTTCAAAAAAAACATGATTCAATATCTGAATCTTGTCTACATCATTCTCTACATTGCCCATCATCAACCAAGCATCCAGTTTGATGTCGTTCAGAATCCTCCGCATCGCATCAATCTTTAGCCCCGGATATTGAATCTGTGTTACCAAGACCCATCCTTCAACCAAATCTGGCTTTTCTTGCCTAAACCAATCTTGAAACCTGCGGTGCAATGATTGTTTTTGGATTCGTTTGATGAGCAATTCAATGTGTCTCGACACATCCGGGAATTCATTCGACAGCCAAATGACCTCCAATTCATCCACGATGGCTTCTCCCTCTTCCATAAAACGCAACTCCAACGCCTCTACAACGGCCTCATCAGTGTCGTCTAGCAAGCGAATCATAGCCCTTAACGTGGACGCATCCATACTATCGCTAATTTAAAATCCCAAAAATTGATACATCTCCAATGGAAGATTACCGATTACTTTTTCTTCTTAAACGATGCCGCTTTGGGCTTCTTCACAAACCCTTTGCACAACTCAGCCACCTCGGCAAACGTAAGCGCATCCCACTGTTTGTCTTTGGGAATTGGTACATTGTCCTTGCCACTTTTGATGTAAGGCCCGTACCTTCCGTTTAAGATTGAAATATTTGCATCTTCTGTAAAAGCCTTCAACACAGCCGCTTTGTCACCCGCCACTTTGGCTTCCACCAATGCGATGGCTTGCTCCAA
>CANHGC010000213.1 GCA_947460045.1 Bacteroidota bacterium
GGTGTGTCTATCGTGTCTCATGGTATGAACACAGATCCCGCTTCCGTGGCCTATGACGCCGTGAAACAAGCCGTAGAAGAAAATGCCGATTTAGTAATCATTGATACCGCCGGTAGATTACACAACAAAGTGGGCCTGATGAATGAACTTTCCAAAATCCGAAGGGTGATCGAAAAATTCAAACCAGATGCCCCGCATGAAGTGCTGTTGGTGATTGATGCTACAACCGGACAAAATGCGTTTGAGCAGGCCAAACAATTCACTGCCGCCACGCAAGTAAATACCCTGGCTGTGACAAAACTAGACGGTACAGCCAAAGGGGGCGTAGTGATTGGCGTAAGTCATACCTACAACCTACCCGTAAAATATATCGGTCTGGGTGAGAAAGCTGAAGACCTCAAATTGTTTAATAAGTACGATTTCATCAAATCGATTTTTGCATCGTGAAAACAAAATCAAACAAAGAAACCAAAGTCAACGTAATTACACTGGGCTGTAGCAAAAACCTGGTGGATAGTGAAGTGCTCATGGGACAGCTCAAAGCATCTCAATTCGATGTCTCCCATGAAAGTACCAAGGATGACGCCGATATTGTGATTGTGAATACCTGTGGTTTCATAGAAAATGCCAAACAAGAAAGCATTGATACCATTTTGGCGTATGCCGATGCCAAAGCACAAGGCAATATCGAAAAGTTATATGTAACGGGCTGTTTATCGCATCGATACAAAGACGAATTGCAATCAGAAATACCCGAAGTAGATGCGTGGTTTGGTACTTTGGATATGCCACACTTGCTCAGAACAGTGGGTGCAGATTACAAACATGAATTGGTGGGAGAGCGTTTGCAAACAACCCCCAAACACTATGCTTACACAAAAATTTCCGAAGGCTGTGATCGCCCTTGTTCGTTTTGTGCGATCCCGTTGATGCGCGGAAAGCACGTTTCCAGACCCATTGAGATCATTAAAAAGGAAATTCAGGGCTTGGTGGCGAATGGTGTGAAAGAAGTGATGTTGATCGCTCAGGACTCAACCAGCTATGGGTTGGATATTTATGGCGATCGCAAATTGGCCGATCTCATGAAGCACCTGTCGGATGTTGAAGGCCTAGAATGGCTGCGATTGCATTACGCATATCCTTCTCAATTTCCCTTGGATGTATTGGATGTGATGGCTGAACGAAGCAACATTTGTAAATACCTCGATATTCCCATTCAGCACATTTCTGATAATATGTTGAAAATCATGCGCCGTGGAATTACACAGCGCAGAACCTACGAAGTGCTCAATGCCATCAGAGATAGAGTGCCTGGTATCGCCTTGAGAACTACTCTGTTGGTTGGACATCCGGGTGAAACCGAAGCCGATGTGAAGGCATTGATCGATTCAATTGAAGATATCCGCTTTGAACGATTGGGCGTGTTTACCTATTCGCACGAAGAAAATACCCATGCCTATTCTCTAGCTGATGATATCGCACAGGAAGAGAAACAACGTCGTTCCGATGCAGTGATGGAAGCGCAGATGGGCATTTCAGAGGCATTCAATCAGCAGTTGAAGGGTCAAACCTTGAAAGTGTTGTTTGATCGCTTGGAAGGCGATGAATTTGTTGGTAGAACCGAATTCGACAGTCCGGAAGTGGACAACGAAGTGCGTGTACCGGCCAAAGACAATTACGTGCGTATGGGTGACTTTGCCAATGTGAAAATTACCGACGCCACCACCTATGATTTGTTTGGTGAAGTCGTGAAATCGTGAGAATTCGCGAAATTGCATATCCTGAAAAAACCATCTCAGACACACTGAGAAACAGCGCTTGGCGTGGTAGTCCATTGGGTTTATATCCACACGAAGGCATACAATCGAATTGGTCGCAGATCATGAATGATTTGGAAAGGGGATTTTCTGTTGAACAGAGAAAAACCTTGTACCAAGTGTTGCAGCGTCAGCACCATGGTATCGCCCATGCGCAGCAACAGGTGAACATCGATCGATTGTTGGGTCAAAATGCCTTTGTTGTCGCTACGGGGCAACAGATTCATTTGGGATTGGGGCCGATGTATGTGGTTTACAAGATTGTTTCTACCATTGTGTTGTGCAATCACTTGGAAATGCTGTTTCGGGATAAGCATTTTGTTCCGATGTTTTGGATGGCAACGGAGGATCATGATTTTTCAGAAATCAACCATGTAGACATTTTCAAAGAGCGATATACTTGGGACAAAGACAGCGAAGGGGCAGTGGGTGAACTCGTTACGGATGATTTGCATGATTTGTTCGAATGGCTTACGCAGAAATTTCAAAGAAATTCAGATGCATTGGCGAGAATCGATCGGTTGCGGAAAATCTATTTATCGCCCAATCAAACTTTGGCCAAGGCCACGGCTGAATGGGTGAGCGATTTGTTTGGTGCGTTTGGATTGTTGGTCATCGATCCAAATGAAACGGCGTTTAAGCAGGTTGCAAAAGGATTGTTTGAGCAGGATTTGTTTGAAGAGTCTTTGTATGATGCATTCAATGATCAGGCGGGAAAAATGAGGGCCAAGGACATTGAACCTCCGGCATTGGCGAGAGAATGCAATGTGTTTTGGATGGGTGAAAAACGCCAACGGATTGTGAAAACCCCGCAGGGTTTTGAAACGGTTGATGGGGAATTGAAGTGGAGCGCCGATGAAATGCAGGCGGTGTTGAATTCCGAAGCCATTGCGCATTTATCGGCCAATGTTTTGTTAAGACCGTTATACCAACAAGCTATTTTGCCGTGTTTGGCTTATGTGGCTGGGCCAACAGAATATATATATTGGCTTCAAACTGCGAACGCTTTTGAAATTGGGGGGCAGAACATACCAGCACTGATCCACCGAAAAGGCGGTGTGTTACTCAACGCGTCGCAAGGGAAAAAAATGGACAAGTTGGATGTGTCTCCCGCTGCTTTGTTTTTGGATGAATCCAGTTTGAAGGACGCCTTGTTGAGAAAAACCACGGGGGAGAATGATTTGGCGAGGCATGCTCAAGCCATGGAGGAATCGATGGCGGCCTATTTGCGTGTGCTGTATGAATGGAAGTCGGTGGAATTGCCTGAAGCCAAAAAGCAGACAGACGCTTATTTGAAGGGTCAGAAAAAATTGGTGAATGCCGCGGTAAATCAACATTTAGAGAGGTTGTTTGAAGAACCCGGTTGGAATGGGATTCGTACGGTGCTATTGGATGCTTTCAATGTGAAATCACCCCAAGAGCGAAAGTTGTTTTTCATTCAGAGTTTTTTGGATGATGGTGCGGAGTGGTTGTTTGCATTGTGTAAGGAGAGTACCTATGATGAATTTTCTTCATTTTGGATGATTGAATCTTAACTATGGATTTTTTCCATAGTTGATTGTCTGATTTTCTATCGTTTTCCTCGTTTTGCGGGTTTAGCTATTGATTTTTTCCATAGTTTTACGGCAATGAAATTTTATTCAAAAGACATTTCGTCGTCCATCGTAGTGTTTTTGGTTGCATTGCCATTGTGTTTGGGTATTGCACATGCGTCGGGTGTGCCCGTGATGAGCGGCTTGATTGCCGGTATTGTGGGTGGGGTAGTCATCGGATTTATGAGTGGGTCTCATGTTTCGGTGAGTGGGCCAGCGGCTGGATTAATCACATTGGTTGAGGCATCGCTCCACGATTTGTCAGGGGGTAGGGAGGCTGCAGTTTCGCATGCGGCATTGCAGGCTTTTGCTGCGGCGGTGGTGATTGCGGGTTTGTTGCAATTGGTATTGGGTCTTTTGAAAGTAGGTAAATTGGCCGATTTTATTCCGGCGTCTGTAATCAAAGGCATGCTCGCAGCCATTGGATTGATGTTGATTTTGAAACAGGTGCCCCACTTGGTGGGTTGGGATGCGGATGATTTTGGGGATGAGGGTTTTATACAACACGATGGTCAAAC
>CANHGC010000214.1 GCA_947460045.1 Bacteroidota bacterium
AGGGTCAAGGCGATGAGTAAGTCGGGCGGTTGGGTAACGATGGTTCAGTTGAAGCGATGGGTGATGGAGGCGGCGGGCATCGAATCGTGGCTGTTGGATGATTGCAAGCGATTTACGGGGTCGATGAACGAGGCGATGGCGTTGGTTTTGGGCCCATCGGGTGGTGATGATGTGGAATTGGAGGGAGCGGAGGTAAAGCGGTTGTTGGCGGAGATGGAGGCCTTGTTGGCGTCGCCGGAATGGGAGAAACAAATTTGGGTGGTGGCGCAGTGGCGCAGGATGACGGTAACGCAACGGATGCAGTTCAATGCTTTGTTAACGGGGCGATACGAGGGGTTGATATTGAAATCGCACCGAGGGATTTTGCCGGTAAAGACGGGAATGGTGTTGGAATCGGTGGAGGTTACGGCGGTGTTGTTGTATGCCCGGGCGGGGAGAATGGGTGTTTACGGGGAGTTGAGTATGGCGTTGAGCGATGGCCAAGGCGGGTTGGTGGTGGTGGCGAAGGTTGATTTGGCTATGGCTGAGGGGGATTGGGGCTGGTTGCAGACATGGATTGGGGAAAACGCGGGCGAGCGCTTCGGTCCGATCGTGTCACTGCCGGCCGAGTTGTTGTTTCGGGTTCGCTGTGAGGCGGTGATGAGGAGCAAACGACATAAATCGGGGATACAGGTGGGTAGGGCCATGTTAATGGCGCGTGTGGAAAGCGGTAGCATGGAGAGCATAACCGAATTGGGCGCGGTGAGTGCGCTGTTGGGTTAGGAGGAGGCGATCAGCGGAAAGCGATCAGTGGCCGATGGGTATCGGCGTTAGAGCGTATCGCCCCAGGCGCTGGGATTTTGGGCGAAGCGGTTCACGGTTTCCAGTTCAGAGGGTTGGATGAAGCCGTATTCTGCTGCTACTTGGGTGAGGGTTGGCAGGTTGGTGAGCGTATACACGGGGATGCCTGCTTCCACAAACTTTTCCATGGCATTGGCAAATCCGTAGGTAAATAGGGCTACAACGCCTACCACGGTGGCGCCGGCGTTTTGAACGGCTTCTACGGCTTGGAAGCTGCTTTTTCCGGTGGAGATGAGGTCTTCCACGAGCACAATTTGATCACCCGGGTTCATTTCGCCTTCTACTTGGTTTTTGAGGCCGTGTTTTTTGGGCTCGGGACGCACGTAGCAATAGGGCATATTGATTTTGTCTGCTGCCAACGCGCCATGGGCGATGCCGGCGGTGGCGATACCCGCGATGCGGTTGGCATGGGGGAATTGGGTTTGGATCAGTTGGGCGAGTTCTTCGGCCACGAAAGTGCGTACTTCGGGGTAGGAAAGCACCATTCTGTTGTCACAATAGATCGGGGAAAGTATCCCTGAAGTCCAAGTGAATGGTTGTGAAGGACTTAGTTTTACTGCCTTTATTTCTAGGAGAAATTTTGCTAATTTTGCGGCTTGATTGGACATGGAAGTGCAAAGTTATAAAATCTATTTCAACGACGGTGCTTTGGTAATCGCAGATTCTCCAGAAGCTTTACGTGGGTTGAGTAACATGTATTTTATTGGGGACGATGAATTGCAGAAGAGTTTCAAGATTTTGTTGTCGTCGCAGAACAACGGGAAGCCTTTGCATTTTGGGCTCATTTGTCCGGACCCCAGGGCTACCATCAGGGAGTTCATGGAGGACTTCACGGTGATTCAGGCTGCGGGCGGGTTGGTTTTCAACAAGGAGGATCAGTTGTTAACGATCAAGCGCAACGGTTTGTGGGATTTGCCGAAGGGGAAGATTGAGCGACATGAGGACCAGATGGCTGCGGCGTTGCGGGAGGTGATGGAGGAAACGGGCATCAACATGATCAATATCAGCGAGAAGGTGGGAGAGACTTACCACGTGTATTACGAGGACGAGATTTTGTTGTTAAAGGAGACCCATTGGTATTTGATGAACAGCACGGGCAAGGGCACTTTGAAGCCTCAGATGGAGGAGGGTATTTCGGAGGTGAAGTTTGCGAATTTGGATTGGTTTGATTCCGCTGAGTTCAATTCATACCAGAGCGTTCACGATGTGATTCGCAGGTGTTTGGCTTTACGGCGTGACACCAACGGGTAAATAGCGTTGGTAATCGGCCTTGTGAATGATGAGGTCGCGCACCAGGGTGCTACTGATGTAGCTGAGTTCTGGGTTGCACATGATAAAAATGGTTTCGATGTTGTTCCACAGGGCTTTGTTCAACTGGGCGATGTGGGATTCGTAGTCGAAATCGGTGCCATTTCTTAAGCCGCGCAGCAGGAAGGTGGCGTTCACGGTTTTACAAAAGTCTACGGTAAGTCCTTCATAGGCTTCAACGCGCACTTTGGGGTTGTTGGCGAAGGCGATTTTTACCCATTCTTTTCGTTTTTCAAGATCAAAAAGGGTGGTTTTTTTGGTATTTACGCCAATGGCGATGATGATTTCATCGAACATTGAGCTGGCGCGGTTTACAATGTCTACATGGCCCACAGTGATGGGATCGAAGGTTCCGGGGAATACGGCGATGTTTCTCATGGTTTGGCGAAGATAGTCATTGTGGTACTTCCGTATTCTTTTTTTAAGAATTCTTGTTCAGCGAAAACGAGTTGTGGTTTGTGTTCGATGATGAGCCATCCGTTGGGGGCGAGGAGGGGATACAGCAGGCCGTAGAGTCCTTGTATATCGGGCATCGCATAGGGTGGATCGGCAAAGATGATATCGAATTGCGGCGTGGGTTCATCGGCTTCGAACCCCTGCAATCGGTTTTTGGTGAGGGTTTGTATGGGGGTGAGGGCGTTGCCGGTGGCGATGTGCCATTGGGGCAGGTTCCAGTCTTTGGCGATGTGTTTTTGGTGGGCGATGTTTTTTTTGTCTAGATCGATGCTAAACACGTTTTGCGCATCGCGCGTAAGAAATTCCAGGGCGATGATGCCGGAGCCTGAGAACAGGTCGAGCACGAGGGAATCGGCGATGCCTTTTTGGTGGTCGAGGGTATTGAAAAGGGATTCTCGCACGCGGTCTGTGGAGGGACGCACGTGGTGGGCAAAATTGGGGGGAATGATGCGGCCTTTTAGGCTTCCACCGGTGACGCGCATGATATCATTTTAATGAGTGGGGAAACGATGTGTTGCAGGGGTGCGGGGGCGTTCACGATCCAGGGCATGTTTGGCGATTGGATTTCTGCGTGTGGGATGAACTTGTGAAAGAGTTGGGCGGTGTTTTGGTGTTGATTTGCATCGCACAGTACAACGAGTCCCAACTGCGAGGGGGTGAGTTTCTTTTGGTGAAAGGGGAGGAGCGCAAAATAGAGGTGCTCTTGGGTGTTGGAGCTATTGAATTTGTTGGCGAACACCAATTGGTTGTTATGGAATGCGAAAACGATGACCGTTTGATCATGAAACCAAATTACGCTCATGTATTCTTTGTGTGAGGCATAGGTTTGGGCGATGTTGAACAATCCTTCGGCAATGTGCATGGCGGGCGCTTCGGTGGTCAACAAATTTTGTTTTGGCGGTTGGTATTGAAACGCCAGGGATTGTTGGGCGTTAATTTTACGGATTTTGGGTTGGGCTATGCCGGGGATATCGGATTGTGCGAATGCGGCGGGGACCCATTGGATGTTGCTGTGAAGATCCACCCAGGTAACGCCTTGTTTGAGTTGCGTTGGGTGTTTGATGATTTCGTAGCTGAGGGGTTGATTTTGGGCGTTGACGGAGAGATAGTGCACAATATCATTGTGGTACACCCCCAAAATTTGGTGGGGTTGTCCGCTGTGATGGGTGCTATGACTCCAAAGTATGTCCACGAGGCAAAGTTAAATCAATTCTTGGCTGCTTGGCGAGTGATTTGCGTTTGGTGTTTGGCGATCAGAAATCGGCGCCCACGCTGAAGCGAACGCGGAATTTGAGGTGGGTATCATTTTG
>CANHGC010000215.1 GCA_947460045.1 Bacteroidota bacterium
AGCTCCGCCTCGCGCAAGGTCCAGTCGACGGTGCATTCGACGCGGGCCAGCCCTGCGCTTGCGGTCAGCTGCGGCGCCTTGGCAGGAGCGGGCGCGGCCAACCCGGCGAAGGTCGCCCCCACGTCCTCGGCCCATTCGCGCGCGCCGCGCGAGGTCATCCCGGGGAGCAGCACCGCGAAGCGCTCGCCGTCGAGCTGGGCGAGCTCGTGCCCGGGCGTTGCTACCGTCTGGGCCATCGTCTGGGCCATCGTCTCGAGGAACTTGGCAAAGCCCCACACCACCTCGTCGGCGGTGGTGATTGGCACAGCGATTTTTACCCCAAAGTATAAGTTGTTTTTGTTTGGATTGGTGGAAGTGGAACTGCGATGGATTGCCATCGTAAAAGTGCTTTTGGATTTTGGGGGTATTTTCAGTGGCAGCAATGTAGGGGGCTATACCGCGCATTTGGGCGGGGTGATTTGGGGCGCGATCTACGTGATGGGGGTGTTGAAAGGCGATTTTTTACAAGGGGTTTTGGGTGCGTTGACCCAGTTTGGTGAAGCTGTGGCAAACATTTTTACAAAAAAATCTGCAAAAAATCGCCCAATGCGATTCCAAAAAGGCGACAAAAGTGTAGCTTCGAAACCAAGCCGCCATGGCGGTCCATCCGAAGCGGAGGTGAACGCCATCCTCGATAAAATTTCGCAGGTGGGGTATAACAACCTCAGCGCCAAAGAGAAAGAAATACTGTTCAAAGCCAGCAAAACCGATTAACATGAAATTGCTCAATATCATCGCCTTCCCCGCTACCGTGGTCTTGGGATTGCTGTTGATGTTGGCGGGTTTTGTGCCCAGCATATCCCCGGCCACCAATTCGTGGTTGCCGCTCTTGGGATTGGCATTTCCGGTCTTGTTTTTGCTCACGGTGCTGGCCTTCCTGTATTGGATCATTCAACGCAAATGGCGCAGTTTGTTTGCCCTTTCGTGCCTGCTGTTGAACCTCGGGCCGGTGAGTTTGTATGTGCAATGGAACGATTTGAAAGCCGAGCGAAGCGAGGCGGAATACAGGGAAGAATCCCTGGATGTTGAGATGAATTTGGGTTCGCAGCGACTCAAAATCATCAGTTACAATGCACAATTGTTTGGATTGTATCAAGACGAAACATCAGTAAGTATCGTAAATACAGAATATATGCCAGCCATGGATTCGTTTCTGCGGGTGATGAAGTCGGAGAAGGCCGAAGTGGTTTGTTTGCAAGAAGTATATGCCAAATCAGGCGGACTCAAAGCCTTGGCTCGTTTCTTGAAGGCCGAAGGGGGTTTTGATTACAGCCAAACGTATACTTTATCCGATAGTCGTCCTTATGGCATGATTGTGTTGAGCAAACACAAAATCAAGCGTTGGCAGCCCATTTCTCTCGGACCCAACACAGGAAATATGGCTATGTGGGTTGACATAGAACTCGCATCGCGCAGCGACAAACACCGTAATTCACGCATACGGGTGTACAATTTGCATCTGCAATCATTTCGATTTGCCAAACAGGATTACGCCGTGATGCAAAAACAAACTCGGCAACAACAAATTGATATTGAAGGCAGTAAGGGGATCGTTAGTCGTTTGCGCTTGGGTTACAAACGCAGGGCTGAGCAGGTTGATTTGGTGAAGGAGAGCATGATTGCTTGTGATTTCCCCAAGATTATTTGTGGGGACTTTAATGATATTCCGGTGAGCTACACGTACCGTCAACTCAGCGCGGGAATGAAAGATGCTTTTGGCGAGGCGGGTCGTGGACTTGAAACCACGTATAAAGGATCTATGCCCAGTTTTCGTATCGATTATATTCTGTTCGATAACCCCATGCGCGCCATCAGTTATAACAGTATATCTGAGGTGCCATCGGATCATAAATTGATTGTGGCCGAATTACAAATTGGTGAACTGTTTATGGGCTATTAAAGGCCTGTTTTTGCAAAGTAATGTGAGTCTTTGGTGAATTTGTTGAGCCCCATGTAGAGGTGGTTCAATATCTTCGTGTTGTGCTTATATTTGCACAAATTAACTATGCCATATTTCTTTACCTCAGAATCCGTGTCGGAAGGACACCCAGACAAAGTAGCTGATCAGATTTCAGACGCATTGATTGATCATTTTTTGGCTTACGACCCCAACAGTAAGGTTGCTTGTGAAACATTGGTAACCACCGGTCAGGTTGTATTGGCGGGAGAGGTAAAGTCTGAAGCCTATTTGGATGTGCAGAAAATCGCGCGAGATGTTATCGCAAAAATTGGGTATACCAAGAGTGAATATATGTTTGATTCAAACAGCTGTGGTATCTTGAGTGCTATCCATGAGCAAAGTGCAGATATCAACCAGGGAGTAGAACGTGCCAATCCTGAAGATCAAGGTGCGGGCGACCAGGGTATGATGTTTGGTTATGCCAACAACGAAACCGACACCTACATGCCGTTGCCATTGATGTTGGCCCACATGTTGTTGGAGGAATTGGCTGCGATGCGTCGTGAAGGCAATGTGATCGGCTATTTGCGTCCAGATGCCAAGAGCCAGGTGACCATTCAATATTCAGATGACCACAAACCTTTGAACATCGATACCATCGTTATTTCAACCCAGCATGATGATTTTGATGAGGACGAGGCCATGTTGCAAAAAATCCACAACGATTTGGTGAATTTATTGATTCCCCGTGTGATGTCTAAGTTGCCGGCACACATCCAAGCGTTGTTTGGTTCTGAAATCAAGTACCATATTAACCCAACAGGAAAGTTCGTTATTGGCGGTCCTCATGGCGATACCGGTTTGACAGGTCGCAAGATCATCGTTGATACTTATGGCGGTCGTGGTGCACACGGTGGTGGAGCGTTCTCAGGTAAAGATCCTAGTAAGGTAGACCGTTCTGCGGCGTATGCAACCCGTCACATCGCCAAGAATTTGGTGGCTGCCGGTGTGTGCGATCAAGTATTGGTTCAGGTGAGTTATGCCATTGGTGTTGCCGAACCTGTAGGATTGTTCGTTGATACTTATGGAACTGCAAAAGTGACCATGAACGATGGAGAGATTGCTGCGAAGATTTTGGCTATGCCTGAATTCAGTTTGCGTCCTTACCACATCGAACAGCGTTTCCAGTTGCGTACCCCCATTTATTTGGAGACAGCGGCTTACGGACATATGGGTCGCGAGTGCAAAACCGTGGATAAGGTGTTTAACGCGGGCAAGAAAAACGAGAAGAAGGTGACTGTAAAATTGTTCCCTTGGGAGGAAACCAATGCGGTGGGTGCTGTGAAGGCGCAATTTGGATTGTAATCAGTTTTAACATCAAAAATAAATAACCTCAACCATGTGTGGAATTGTAGCCTATATTGGAAATAAACAGGCGTATGACATTGTCATTAAAGGCCTTAAGCGCCTAGAGTATCGCGGATACGACAGTGCCGGTGTGGCTTTGTTGGATGGCAACATGCGCGTTTACAAGAAGCAGGGCAAGGTTTCAAATTTGGAAGAGGAAGCCCTAGGACAAGATACCACGGGAACCATCGGGATGGGCCACACACGTTGGGCTACCCACGGAGAACCCAACGACCGGAACTCACATCCTCATTTGAGTGAGAGTGGCGATTTGGCCATCATTCACAACGGAATCATCGAGAATTATGCAACGTTGAAATCGGGCATGATTGAGCGTGGACATACGTTTCATTCGGATACTGACACAGAGGTGTTGGCGCATTTGATTGAAGATGTTATGGTGAATACGGGTTTGCCTTTGGCCGATGCAGTTCGTTCGGCGTTGAAGCAAGTTGTGGGTGCTTATGCGATTGTGATTTTAAGTAAGAACCATCCTGAGCATTTGATTGCAGCGCGCAAGGGAAGTCCTTTGGTTGTGGGCTTGGGTCATGAGA
>CANHGC010000216.1 GCA_947460045.1 Bacteroidota bacterium
ACCCTTACGTAGTCGATTTCCATGCGCGACGAATCAAACTTTGCATCCACTTGAGACAAAACAGCGATATTCAACAAGATGTACTGATCCTTTGCGAAGGGCCAATTTTCTGCGGTTCGCACTTCGGGATGATACGTGTGAATTTCTTTGTCATCCACCAAAAACCATATTTTCTCGGGCGACCAAACCATGGAATACACATGATAATTATTGTAAGGATCGGGCAGTGAAATACCGCCAGTTTCAACACCCCCATAACGCGCTTTGGTATGCACCGCCGAAGACACATATCGGGGATTGTGCCCCCAACTCTCCATGATATCCAACTCCCCACACGCTGGCCAGCCCACCGTAGCAGCGTCGCGGCCCCAATAATTCCCGGTCTCACCCACATTGGTACCCAAAGTCCAAATCGCCGGCCAAACCCCACTCCCCGAAGGCAACTTCGCACGCACGTCGATCCTACCGTAGGTAAATGCAAACTTTGAATTCAAACGGGCCGATGTAAACTCTTTCGTGCTATTGCCGTAGGTGAATTTTTCTTTTTTCAGAACGATTTTCATGCTCCCCTCACCCACAAAGGAATTATCCTTTTTATCGGTATAGTGTTGAATTTCATTGTTAAACCACCCGCCATTGTTGGGAGGAATCACTTGGTGATGCCATTTCTCGGAATTGGGCTTACCCGAATAATTGAACTCGTCTGACCAAACCAATTTGTCATATATTGGCATGGTGACCGATGACATGGGTGGCAAATTCGATGCAAACCCTTTGATATCATCAACACAATATTTCCCTGTTTTTAGTTGGTCGGGCTCAAAGAAAAGGGTTAGGCGCATGTAGCGGCCTCTGGCATTGACGGCGACATTGGTTCCCACCACTTTCGCTTTGGAAAAATCAAATGAATCGTGATGCCAGTTTGAATTTTTAATGGTTTTCTGCACGTAGATATCGGGCTCGCCGCTCGTATTTTTCTCCAGCTTGATTTGAAAGGTAAAGGAATCGCCTTCCGCATGGTACACAGAAAAAAAGACCTTCTTGGCGGAATCTAGCTGTATCCCATTTTTCAAATCAATAAAAACGCCTTCGAATATATCCCCGCCGGTGTTGGTGATATGTCCAACGTTGTTGTTTATTCGGAGGGGGTCTTTGTCCCTCGTAAATTGCGCACCACCGAAAGCACTGAAATTGTGCTCTGATCGCTCAAAATCAATGGGTAGATTTTGTGACCATGACGTTCCAGTGAGGAAAAATACAACTGCAAAGAATATGAATTTGCGCATGAACTTCAAATTTAGGTGAAAGCCCATGAATTTGGGGCATCCAAAGACATAGCGAGTTTAACATATTGAAATCCTTCATGCCGTGAACACTGCGCTACAAAACCCACAACATCACCACGAACGAATCACTCTGCAAGCTGTACTTTGTTGAGGTAGAACACCTTGGTTGTTTCGCCATCTTGGTCTTTTGTGGTTTGATAGCCGGATATGATAAAATTGGCATCGTACCAGTGACGCATATTCGCAGTAGTACTAATGAGTCGCTCATCCTCTCTTCCAGTTACTACTATCTCGCATTTCTTTTGTGAAATTTCCGTCCCAGATTGATTGAACAATTTATACGTCAGGATATTGTCTGAGACATAACTCAAAGAAACCTGGTTTGGCATCGATGTATTCACCGAAACAACTTTCACTATCTCCTTGGGCTTGTTATTAAGTTTTAATGGCAGACATTGGTCCATTTTGCGGTTGCCATTGACATCAAATTTCACAACAACAGAATGTGTGTATTTGTAACCGTCGAAAACCCTCCTATTTTCCCATTTCCCATTGACATAAACCGACTCAGTCGCATACGTTGGATAGAACACCTCGCCGACCAACATGTATCCATCAGACAGTGTAGCGATGGGGTGGATTGTCATTAAACACTCCATGGTTAATTCCTTGCCAGCACTCTCTGCCCTTTCAACACGCTTGTCGATATATTCTTGTTGGCGATCCGATAGATAACTAGTAAAATTCTCTAAATCAAGAAAATTCGTGGGGGTTAAAAACCTCAAACTACGTGCATCACTCTCGGCAAAAAAGAACCCATCGGCCAACAGAGACTTCTTGTTTTGCAATCTATTGTTGTAAGTTCCAGAGAAAACAAATTTTGTCTTGTCTATTGCGGAAACCTTGCATTCAATCAACACAATGTCCTGTTTTGGGGTGATTTCTATGGTTCTCGCCAAATCGCCGTCCGTTGTATACATCAAACATTGACTGTGGTAACCGCTTTTTTCATCCATTCGAACAATGACCGCAAACTCATTGATGTTTGGAAGCTCTTGAAAGCTTAAAACCATGGCTTTGTTGGTCTTGACACCCTCTGGTAACTGAATGGGCGTCACGTGGGTATCGCCCGTTTTCCAATCGATGTACATGAGTGAAATGGCCGATTTCGCTCTCAAAATGAGGACCATCTTATCCGGTAAAGCCGAAGCGGACTCGATAATTCCATCAACCGGAAATGATCCCTGCACCACTGTACCTTCTTCCAATCCAGATCGGGGAATTGTGTGAAGAATAAAATTCTTTCTGCCGTAAAATAGATGATGGTAATTCACCTTTCCCAAAAACGCCTTTTGGGTCATACCCGTACCAATCACCATCCGATCCACAGACAGCACATTCTCTTTCACAATTTGCAAATCCGTATTCACGATGTCGTAATGAAACCGCGATTCGCCCTTTTCAATTTTATAGGTTTCAGACGTCAGTAAAACCCCTTCTTTTCCTAACTGAATGGCCCGAAGGTTGACAAAACCTTCCTCAGGATGAAATTCTTTTCGCAACAAGCTCTTGGCCGCTGGGTATTTTTGTTTTTGTGCCTTGAGCGAATTGGGAGTAAATAAAACCATCGCCAAGGTGAGGAGCACAGCAGAAAGCAGGTATTTTTTCGTTGTCATCTTTTCAATTTTTTGGTCTTTGAATCGCTGAAATTTGGTGATTTACAACGGATTCATTTTCAAACATATGAAAGTCGTTGTGAATTGTTTGAACAACGATTCTATTTTCTGTTGTTTTACTGTAATCCATTTGTCAAAATTCAAGACCCTTTGCAATCCAACAGAAATAAATGAGCATGAATCCAAGGGTGCTTTCAATTAGGAAATCACCAATTTCGATATGAATCTGGTGAGTATAATCACCAATTTTGATATGTTTTTGGGGATTCAGTTTGAACCATGTTTGAACCGGGCAAAAACAACAAGGCCCCAGATCTCTCTGAGGCCTTGATTTTACTGGGTCGGGATGGCGAGATTATTTTCAATGATCTCTGGGAGGGAGGCCTCAACCAAAAGCCGTAGCCGCTGCGCGGCTGCAGGCCTTTTTATGGGCGCTGCACTCAAGCTCTGCTTGACTTGCGCCCATAAAAAAAGCCTTACGAAATCGTAAGGCTTTTGGTTGGTCGGGATGGCGAGATTCGAACTCACGACCCCTTGCACCCCATGCAAGTGCGCTACCGGGCTGCGCTACATCCCGATTTGGTTGTTTGATTTTGGCCGAAACCTAATCTCCCGGTGGTAATGCACATGGGAACGGGTCACCCGTAATGGGAGTGCAAAGATACAGAAATAATTAATCTTCCGCAAACCCTTATCAATAGAAAATGCCATTCCAATGGTCTAATCACATCACCGAAATCCTCATTATCAAGCTGGCGTTCATCACAGAAAAAGAATAATTTTGTCCCATGTTACACCCATGGGTTGAATCGGTTCGCATCGCCTTTCAGCAAGCCGAAAACCCCCACAACGCCGCGGCAATGTCGGCCTACATGAAAAATCATTTCCCCTTTCATGGCATCTCCTCACAGCATCGCGCCGAACTGCTG
>CANHGC010000217.1 GCA_947460045.1 Bacteroidota bacterium
AAGGTGGCTCCGATGTTTGCCGAGGAGGCTAGCGCCGAAGCGGTGTTGAATGCCCGTGATATGGCGGAAACTGATATTGTGAACCTCGAGAAACTCTTTGAGCAATTGAATCGTTAAGCTTCTTCTTTGGCACTTTTTTTCGCGGGAGGAACTGTGTTGATGTCCCTTTGATACAAACGATAGCGTCTGTGATGTTCTTTGATATATTCAAGAAACTCGTTGCCTTTTTCACTGCTTTTGTTGATTTTCCAGTATCGTCCTTTCAGTTTTGCCACAGGTAGTTGTAAAAGGAATAATAGGGGCGTTAAAATGAGGCTAAGTACTACGGTTAAAGCCAATGTGGCGAGATAGGCAATAAGCATCACAACTAACATGAGGGCCTCCCATGCATCAGCACCTATCCAGCTGGAGTTGCCAAATCTTGCGTTTGCCCAGATACCGCCCAAGACGCTTGAAAGAGAAAACCATATCCAAAAAAGTCCATTCAAAATTCTCTCTAGTTTACTTGCCAAGGTGCCGCCTTTTTTGATTTGTTGAATGTCGGTGTAGGGTACAAAAAGCACCTTGTCCCTGATGGCCGTCTGCGTTTTACCATACGGTTTTTTCGAAACCCAAAACAAGGGATCATGCGGGTTGTACAAGAAAATTCCATTTTTGTTGGCCGCAATCAACTTTCCGTGCATGGTAATTGAATCTCCGATGATGGTCATTGTGCGGAGCTGTTTGGTAATGAACGGTGGGATTGTATCGTTGCGAAATGCCCATTTTTTATTCTTCCCCGCATTGATTAAACGCTGGGAAATATGCATTTGTTCCAAACTGTCGTCATGGAATGTTCGTTCGATGGCGGGAGATTTCTTGGGGGACGAAGTTTGCTTTTGGTTAAATGATTGGTTTTTGTTTGAATTGAATTGGATATTCCACCCCCTTTGGTGGTAACGTGGCTGTACTGAACACGACGTGAGGGCCAGTAGAATGAGCAAAAATAGAAACCAAACCACAGCCCATCGGCGTTTGTTGCGTTGCGATGGCCAATTCAATTGTGATGTTTCCATTGGATTTTACAACCCCAAAATTAACAGTTTAGTACCCCAAGCGCCTTGCGATAATCCGTAAAATTAGAATCGAATATTTGCGATAATCCGTAATTCTAAGATACTAAAAATATCACAGATGGATGGCGGTTTTACTCAGTTGCTACTGAGTTGTATGATCCAAATGAGAATTGAACCTAGAAATGCCAACAAAGAATACAAAGAGATTTTCAGAAATGAAGGAGGGACGTTTTTACGCTTCATTTTATGGTAGCCAGATAGACTTGTGAATAAACCGATTAGTAGTAGCGGGATGCTCAATAAAAGAAATAGTATCCAAATAATACCGATGCTGGAGCCCCATCCGAATCCAATGGTGGCTGCTAACACAATTCCACCGAGCAGTGTGACCGCATTGATGAAAAGCCCAAATTGAGCAGTCCCTTTACCTGTTCCACCAGTGTTTTGATCATTTTGCTCGTTTTGCCGTTGTGATGTTGGTGGATTTACTTCTGGTTTGCTGGTGTCTGCGAAAATATCCTGTCCGATGTATTTTTTCGATTGAGAAACGACCGTGTTTTTCGTAAGCGGTTGACAATCGACGATTTTATCTGTTTCCACCGAATTGGATTGAGCCTTTGAGCTTTTCTCCGCCATAATAGCTTGCTCAAAAAACAAATTTGGCATGGTCACCGAGGCTTTATTGTTTTTTGGAGGTTTTATATTACCACAGCCCGATATTAATACTAGTATGATCAGTTGCAATGGAAATAAAAATGATGCTTTGAATAATCGTCTACTCATTTCACGAAACTAGTGTTTGAGTCTTTCAAAAATTTACGGAATCCCGCAACTTCTTAAAAATTATTTACGGAATTTCGCAACTTTTGGTGTTGGGTGTATTGCCAAAATGTAACCCTTAATGCTCCGAATACCGTGACTTCAAGATATCTCAAATGAACCACGATTTAACGTAAAATTCTTATATCTATAGTGTCATGTTTCTAGCTGGTATTATTAGTTATCTGAGCCCAATATTTCCGCTTGTTTCACTTTTTTGTGGATTTCTTTTGACCCCTTTGCCGATAGAAATTCTAGCCCAATCGCAGTATCTTGTTAGGCTATGTCTGATAAAAATCTTAACAATGTGTCCGGTAACCCTTTCGATAACATAGATGTATGTGAGGCCAATAACCCACTGATAATCGATCATTTGGAGCAAATAAGCAATGGTATTTATGCCATTCAGCGCCACGAAAATCCCACGCTGGCGGAGGTTCCACACCTGTTAGACATTAGTCGCACTTTGATGGTGTCTGAATTGGAAGTTGCCGTGATTGCATTGGTGGCACTGTCCAATCCCGATTGTGAGTCCGTGAATGAGAAATTCTTGGTAAAATCGCTCATGCCTTTTTTTCTAGGTCGACGTGCGCCCATTCAACAAGCGATACAAGCACTGATTTCGGAGCGACTCATCTACCGCGATTTAGAGAGTGATATAGAGCTGCAATTGGGACAGAGATTTAGGGCGGCATTGCACAGTGGCGACATCGATGCAATTCGGGCATTGAAACCCTTCGGACTGTTGCCATTTCTGCGCAATTTTATGGATGTGGTCATGAGCGATCGCCATTACACGCCCTTTGGGATGCCCAATTTTAGGAACATCGTACAGCAGTTGCATATTGGCAGAAACGAGAATCTCACTTGCCTTAAATACCTAGATGCACACATTACATCGCGAGGCACTGGCGATATTGGGGTACTGCTTTTTTTGGCGATTTTGGCCAAACGGGTCATCGAGGATGAAACGGTTTGTGTGAATGATTTTTTTCAAGCCATCGACAAGCCCCATTGGGAAACCAAAGCATTTCAGCGCGCCGAATTGCAATCAGAACAATGGCCGCCTTTGGCGAGTGGGTATTTTGAAATTATTGGACATCACAGTGTGGATGCGAACATGGAAATTGGACTTACAGAGGAAGGCATTCAACAATTACTACCAGAACTGAGTCCGGAAGTCTTGGAGAGTTTGCTGGAATCGAAGCAAATAACTGTACCACACAGAGCACCAGAAAAAATCGCCCCGCAGGTGTTGCTTTTTGATGATGAAACCCGAGCCCAACTTCGGCCAGTTCACAAGCTGCTGAATCCCAAGGTGCGCCAACGCATCAACAAGCAATTGCAACAAGGTCAGCAGGGCGTTTGTGTGCTGTTGTATGGCTATCCGGGTACGGGGAAGACGCAGTTTTGCATGCAAATGGCCAAAGAGCATGATATGCCGGTGATGGAGGTGAATGTGGCGCAAATTCAAAGCAAGTGGGTAGGGGACAGTGAGAAAAATGCGCGCAAGATCTTCAGGCAGTATGAAAAGCTCTGTAAACAAGCCAAAAAAGAGTGTTTGTTGTTATTTAATGAGGCCGATGCCCTGTTTAGTAAGCGCATCGAGGTAACACAGTCTGTGGATAGCATGAACAATGCGATGAAAAACATCTTCTTGGAAGAGATGGAGAATTTTCAGGGTTTTTTGATGGCTACAACCAACCTAACAGGAAATTTGGACTCGGCGTTTGAGCGTAGGTTTTTGTTTAAGGTGGGATTCGAACGTCCGGGCGAGGCGATTACGGCCAAAATTTGGCAACAGTATTTCAGGGGTTTGCCTGAGGTTGAGGCGATGCGATTGGCGAGGAAATATCCGTTTTCACCTGGGGAGATCTCGAACGTGCAGCGGAAATACATCATTGAGAAGGCTTTGGGGTCTA
>CANHGC010000218.1 GCA_947460045.1 Bacteroidota bacterium
GGCACAAAGCAAAGCCCAAACCTGTGAAGCCTGAGCCGGTGAAGTCGGCTGCGCCAGCGAAGCCTTCTACTGCGCCACGCGGACCAAAACCGGCATCAAAACCTTAAATTTGTAATATGTCTGATATCAGTATCAATAGTGGCAAGGCGCCAGAGCCTGTGGGCCTTTATCCCCATGCGAAGAGAGTGGGGAATTTGTTGTTTTTGAGTGGGGTGGGTCCGAGGGAAAAGGGCACCAAGAAAATTCCAGGAGTGGAGTTGAATGAGGCTGGCGAAATCTTGAGTTATGACATTGAACTTCAATGCAGGAGCGTTTTTCAAAACGTGAGATGGATTTTGGAGGATGCGGGAAGTAGCTGGGACAAGATTGTGGATGTAACGGTGTTTTTGACCAATATGAAAGATGATTTCCCCATTTACAATCGTTTGTGGGCTGAGTATTTCGGTGAAAATCCTCCATGTAGAACTACGTTGGAGATCAATTGTTTGCCCACACCCATCGGCATTGAGCTGAAGGTCTTGGCCACCATCGATTAACGGCTTATGATAGAAGCGCAGCGCATACAGTTTTTGGATTATATCGCCAAAACAAAGCGTATGTCGGTGCACACCGTTTCTGCCTACAGCGGAGATTTGTTACAGTTTACGGATTTTTTGGCAACCCAGTATGTGGTAGAGCTCAACGATTGTAAAGCCATACATGTGCGTGGATTTATGGCGATGTTGTTGGGGAATGGACTAACGCCTCGGTCTGTGCATCGCAAGGTGTCGAGTGTGCGGGGTTGGTTCAAATATTTGCGGAAACAGGGTCAGTTAACGGTGGATCCGATGAGTAAAATCATTTTGCCCAAGATGCCGAAGGTGTTGGTGAAAGACATTCCGGCGATGGATTTACACAATATGTTTGCGCGGTTTCCGTGGGAGGAGGTTGAGCATGGTTCACGGGATCGATTGATGTTGTTGTTGATGTATACCACAGGCATGCGACTGAGTGAGTTGATTGGATTGAAGGTGGGCGATGTGGATTTTTATCGCAACAATTTGCGGGTTTTGGGTAAGCGGAACAAGGAGCGAATCATTCCGATGCATCCGGAGATGGTGGATTGGTTAAAACTCTATTTGGGAGATCATGCGGGTGACTTTTTGTTTGTCACTGAGCGCGGCAAGCCACTGTATCCAATGTATGTGTATCGATTGGTGAATCATTATTTAAAGTTGTTTTCACATGCTGCCAAGACGAGTCCGCACGTGTTGCGACATAGTTTTGCGACGCACATGTTGAACAATGGTGCCAATTTGTTGGCGATCAAGGACATTTTGGGGCATGCGAATTTGTCGGCCACCCAGGTGTATACAAAGAACTCATTTGAGAAGTTGAAGCAGGTTCACGCCTTGCATCCACGCAAGTAGTGTGTGGGTGGTTCTCGTTTTAGGGTCGTTTATTGTCGTTTGCAGGGCGAGTGATTCTCACTTCGAGGAATGGCGGTGTTATTAATAGGGGGATTGAGCGCGAGTGAACAAAAAAAGCCATCCCGTGGGATGGCTTGAGTATATCTTTTGGAGGTAGATGGATTATCCTTCTACGTCGGCGATTTGCATCTGTTGTTTGTATGCAGCACGGATTCTCTGCATACGCTTAGTGATGCAAGGCTTTTCGAAAGCTTGACGAGCACGAAGTTCTTTAACTACACCAGTTTTTTCAAACTTCTTCTTGAACTTCTTCAATGCTTTCTCGAGCGAATCGTTTTCTTTTACGTTAATTACAAGCATGTTAAATTTTATTTTGGGTTACAAAAATATGCATTTTTTTTGAAAAAGGCAAGTATTTTTAATCTTTCAGGATGTTGCGAGAAATTACAAGTTTTTGGATTTCGCTGGTACCTTCTCCGATGGTGCAAAGTTTGCAATCGCGGTAGAATTTTTCAACGGGGAAATCTTTTGTATATCCATATCCACCAAAGATTTGCACTGCTTCATTGGCGCAATATACGCTCACTTCTGATGCGTAGTATTTGGCCATGGCGCCTTCTTTGGTCATGTTGAGGCCTTTGTTTTTTCTATCGGCGGCTTCTAGTGTTAACAGTTCGGCGGCTTCGATGCGGGTGGCCATGTCGGCCAATTTGAAAGCGATGGCTTGGAAGTTGGAGATGGATTTTCCAAACTGCTCACGTTCTTGGGAGTATTTCACACTGGCTTCGAATGCGCCTTTGGCGATGCCGAGGGAGAGGGCTGCGATGGAAATTCTACCTCCGTCTAGCACTTTCATGGCTTGGATGAAGCCGTCACCGATATTGCCAAGGACTTGACTTTCGTGGACTCTGCAGTCTTCGAAAATCATTTCTGCGGTTTCGCTGGCGCGCATGCCCAATTTATTTTCTTTTTTACCACCTTGAAAGCCAGGGGTTCCGCGTTCAACCACGAAAGCGGTGATTCCGCGTGAATCGAGCAGGTCGCCTGTTCTGGCCAATACAACGGCTACATCACCGGTGATTCCGTGGGTGATCCAGTTTTTTGCGCCGTTCAATACCCAATATTCTCCGTCTTTTTTGGCAGTGCATTGCATTCTTAATGCATCGGATCCGGTGTTGGCTTCGGTAAGACCCCAAGCACCAATCCATTCAGCGGTTGCCAATTTCGGGAGCCACTTCATTTTTTGCTCTTCGTTGCCGAAGGCCATAATATGTCCTGTGCAAAGGCTGTTGTGCGCGGCCATGCTCAATCCGATGGATCCACATACTTTGGAGAGTTCTTCAATACCAGCTACGTATTCGAAATAGGAAAGTCCAGAGCCATTGTATTTCTCAGGAACCAAAACGCCCATCAATCCCAATTCGCCAAGGGCTTTGAAGATGTGTACGGGGAAGGTTTGTGCTTCATCCCATTCCATGAGGTTTGGACGGATGTTTTTTTCTGCAAAATCTCGTACGGTTTGACGTACCATTTGCACACTTTCACTTTCTTGAAAACTGGCCATAATCTATGAGCAAAGATAGAAAATCATCGTTGTAAAAATGCGCTGCCCGATGGAATTTATGATATGTTCACAAATGGGCTTTATTCTTTGTTGGTGAATGCCAAGTAAGGGGTGATTAGGTCCTTCTCTTGGGCAGATAAACCTTGCATCTCTTTCCAATCTGCGGTTGTTAGGTTGGGGTGCTGCGTAAAAAATGGATGCAGGATTTTCGCTTTGAGCGGGCCAATATACGGGTGAGTATAGAGTTGTTTCCATGCGGGGGCGATGTTGATTTTTGTGGTGGCAGTGGCAGTGGCGGTCCAGGATTCCATCAACAGTTGGGCCACTACGGTATCGATTTTTGGTACTTCCATCATTTGATAGCGATTGGCAAACCCACCCAATTTGGTTTTGTATTTCACGATGCGTTTTGCCGTTGCGGGTCCGATGCCCGGTAAATGTTCCCAATCACTGCTATCGAGCTGGTTCCAGTCCAGTTTTTTTGGGAACGGATTGTCTTTTTTGAGTTTGACAAGAAGTTCTGCGGCCAGTTTTGCGCTATCTGGCGAAAATTGCAGATGGGTGTTTTTCTGTTGCGAATTTCGCAATGCCAACAATAGGTCTAGTGCGAGTTTCGCTTGCAACGGTTTGCCATTTTTCCAAGCTTGGTATTGGTCTTCTTTCCATTTGCGGTTGTATTTGTGTTTGCGGTATTTGCTCTCGTAGGAGGTATCTGGGATGCCTTGTGGAGCTATTGTTTTTCCTAGGGTTTTGGCGTGTTGCGATTGGGTGTGGCAGCGCACGATGGCC
>CANHGC010000219.1 GCA_947460045.1 Bacteroidota bacterium
AAATCCACCACTGCGCCATCCTCGGCACCCACCGATAAATTCTGTTTGCGCAGGGCACTTCGCTCATATTCTACGGTGTCGCCACAGCCCCCGTAATTCAAAATTAACTCACGCGTTCCCGCCTCGCCACTGTGATTCACAAAATGACCGGCCGTATTCCCCTGCTTCTGCAGCAGCACATACAAGGTATCCTGTAAATCCGAAAAATCATGTGCCGAAGGGTTAAACGATTCCGATGTAATGATCAACACACTAGATCGCGCAGGCAGTTTGCCATTGCCATTCACCGCCACCAAATAGCCACACTGTCCGGCCGACTTTATACTTTGATTCAGCTGCTTGATTTTGTTCGATGTGTTGGTTGTATACGTAGCGAAGCCCAAAAACGGGTTCTGCGCGTTCAAACCCCAATTCACCCTGCCGGAAATATATTTGGGCACTGAAATACCCGAGACATTGACATCCATCGGACCAACATCGAGACGAATCATTTCATTTTGGCCTTCGTTGTTGCCGTCGCAAGCATCAACCAGGATACTCATTATTTCGAAGCATTTGTTGGGGATTTTTCGGGGCGATGTGGTTCCTGAACAGGGCTGTGCAGACAGTGAAAACGAAACAGCAACACCCATCAAAAGCAGTATGCATTTAACCATTTGGGAGGGCATATAATGAGCGTTAAATTTCATACATCCACGGAATTACAAAGATACTGAAAAAAATTGAGGGGCGCTTTTGGCGCCCCTCAATCATCACTCTATATAACTTTAAATGAATCGATGCGTTTTGGAAACATCACCCCAGCCATCTCAACGATGAACCGAGGCGATATGATCAAACGATTAGTGACCCAAGGTAATCTTCTGTGTAGCTACTTTGTTGCCGCTCAACACTTTCACCACGTAAACACCCTCGCTCAAATCGCTGGCATCTACTTGGATCAAACCGTTGTTGGTGGTTTTCACAACCTTCACAACGGCGCCCGTCATGCTGGTCATTACAATGTTCACATCAGTACCAAATGTTTCGGTCAAAGCCACGTTGAACTGTCCAACTGCTGGGTTCGGATATACCGCAACACCCACAGTCTCCAAGTTCTTCGCCGCCGCACGGTTCATCAACACCGATTTGGTGATGCTGCACTCGCAACCTGTTGACTTCGTCACCGCATACATGGTAACGCTATAGGTTCCGTCTTTGGCGAAATTGTGCTGCGCAACTGGCGTGGTTTGCTTACCACCGTTTTGAATCACCCAAGTGTAGTTCACTGTACCTTGTGCACCCGCAACACCCGAAGCATTTACTGGCTCGAACTTCATGCCGTAGTAGCCAAACGCGTAGTCAGGCGTAGCTGCGAAGTCGCAAGTCTTTGGTCCTTCGTTGATCGTGATCTGTTTGGTGAATGAATCCAAACATCCACCCGCGATGCGCGCCTTCAACGTTACGTTATAAGTGGTGGTGATGCCCACATTGTACGCATGTGTTGGATCAGACTCGGTTGAACCCGTGTTGTCTGAGAAATCCCACTCGTAGCTGATATCACCCTGTGCCCATGTGGTTCCATTGTTGAATACCACTGGCTGACCCGCACATACATCTTGTGCAGTGAAGGTAGCCTTTGGCTGAATCAATACATCCAACGACTTGGTACTTGAAGCTGAACATCCGTTATCCAAGTTGATTGTCAATGTGGCTGTTTTTGGTCCCAATGATCCCCATGCGTGGCTTGGAGACTCCAATTTGCTTGAAGTTCCATCGCTGAACACCCACAAGTAGTTGGCAATCGCGTTGGCAACCGCTGGCGTGGTGTTGGTGAACTCCGTAGGCTTCAATGAACAAGCTGGGCCATTCAAGAAGCTCACTTTTGGACTTTCTTTTACCACTACATTGTTGGTGATTGAGTCTTTACATCCAAATTCTGACGTGGTTACCAATTTCACTTTCTTCGTACCCGCTGAGGCGAAGATGTGCTTTGGCGCTTGGTCAGTGCTAATGTTGCCATCATCGAAATTCCAGTATGAACCAATCATACCTGATCCAATGCTGCTGTTGTTGGCGAACACGAAGTCTTTGTTATCACAGTCGCCGCTTACCACTTTGAACGCCGATTTTGGCTTCTCAAATTGGTATACACGTTGTTGTGATTTGGCAATACAACCCGCCAAGTTGGCCGTCATGGTTACCAAGTAAGAACCTTTGCTGCTGTATTTGTAGCTCGGTGTGTTGCTGGTGCTTGTGCCTTTGTTGTCGCCGAAGTCCCAAGTAACGGTCGCGTTTGATGGACTGGTGGTGTTGTTGAAGTTCAAGTCATAACCCTCACACGCATTCTTCTTGGTGAAGTTTGCTGTTGGTACTGGGTTCACTTGGAACGTGGCACTGTCATAGCTAGGGAAGCCATAGGGCAAGGTCTTAGCAACCATTTTTACTTTGTAAGTTCCTGGGGTAGTGAATACGAACACAGGATCTGGGGCATCGGTTTGATCCGTTGCTTTACCTGTTCCGAAGTCCCACAAGAATTCCATGTTACCAGAGGTTACAGTTGATTTGTTTTCAAACAACACAGGCTCACCTACACAGGCTTGTGTGGGCTTGGTGAAGTCTGGAACAATCGTGGGGTAAATCAACACATCGCGTTTGATCACCGTATCGCAACCATTGCCTTTGTCGTTTACTATCACATAAACCGTCAAGATTGAATCTTCCAATGTTTTGTCGGTTGTAACAAAGTTTACCACCATGTCGTTGGTTCCTGTGGGTGCGGTCAAGGTACCACCAGTAACAGATTTACCGTATTTGGTTCTTACCTGTACACTCGCATCCCAATTGTTGTTACCGCCATTGCCTACATAATCTTTGTTACCATATACACGGGGTGAGTTCACGCTGTAGTTTACTGGCTGACCCAACACAGTTACATCGTACGCCTTTGATGGCAAGTAATTCGCCGAAGTTGGCTTGGTTGTGAAGGTCATAACCCCACCACCTGGTGCAGGTTTTACAATGGTATTGAAGATGAATGAATCATTGCTGTTATCATCGTCTGGCAAATCAATGAAGATCGCAATACGAGCAGGACCTGCGTTGTTCAACACCAAAGGTGTTGGGAAATACACTTTTACTGAATCACCTTGTGCCAATTGCTTGGTTACAACGGCACTCACTTTAGGACCTTTGTTCACTGAATAAGATACATTGAAGTTACGCGCCTTGTCGTATGCGTAATTGCTCTTCAAGGCAATCCAAGTAGCACCGGCGGTATAACCAGCACAAACCTGTGCAGGGACAGTGAAGTTGGTCGACATCGCGACCAAATCAGTGTTGGTCTCCAAACCACCACGGTCATGCTTTGTGCGATTACGGCCTACCAATTTGCAATCCTTGTCATTAATTGCAATGTAACCTACGTTGTTTTGTACATCCCATGCGCCAGCACGCCAGTCGTTTTTGGCAATATCCACGAACTTGGGATCTACACCATTGTCGCGAGAACCGTTAACACCCGCGCCGCTGAATCCTGCCCAATCGGTGTAGTTGGTTCCGTTGAAGTACCAATAAGGATAGGTAAACAAGTTGTTCAATGAATATGTATTGTCGTTAAACTCCTTCAAGTTGGCAGGCGTTGCATAACTCAAATACATGTACAAGTAACGATAGTATTGTTAACCGCTACCCTTGAAATCGGAATGTTGAGCAACTCCCGCCATGGCGAGCGGGTGGAGGGTTTGGAGCAGCAGGGC
>CANHGC010000220.1 GCA_947460045.1 Bacteroidota bacterium
ACAACTCTTCGGCTGCCAATGGGCCAACGTTCAACCCCATTCCGGTGCGCAAGCCAATGCCGCAGTGATGCTCGGTGTTTTAAAACCTGGCGATGCCATCTTGGGATTCGATTTGAGCCACGGAGGTCACCTCACCCACGGAAGTCCCGTCAATTTTTCGGGTAAACTCTATTCCCCCAACTTCTACGGCGTGGAAAAAGAAACTGGACTGATCAATTACGATACAGTGGCGGAAATTGCGAAGGCCTGTCAACCAAAACTCATGATTTGCGGCGCAAGCAGCTACAGCCGAGATTGGGATTACAAACGCTTAAGAGAAATTGCAGATTCAGTAGGTGCACTCCTCCTGGCCGATATTTCCCACCCCGCTGGCCTCATCGCCAAAGGAAAATTAAACAACCCCATCCCCCATTGTCATATCATTACAACCACCACCCACAAAACCCTTCGCGGACCAAGAGGTGGCGTGATCATGATGGGACAAGATTTCCCCAATCCCATGGGCGAAACCAATCCCAAAGGGGAAATCAAAATGATGAGCGCCATCCTCGATAGCGCCGTTTTCCCTGGCACCCAAGGTGGACCCCTAGAACACGTGATCGCCGCCAAAGCCGTTGCCTTCGGTGAAGCACTGTCCGATGAGTTTGATGCCTATTGCAATCAAGTCATTGCCAACGCCAAAGCACTGGCCAGCGCCATGGTGAAAAGGGGTTATTCCATCATTTCGGGCGGGACAGACAATCACATGATGCTCATTGATTTACGCACCAAAAGCGACGATATAACCGGCAAATTAGCTGAAAAAACGTTGGAAAAATGCGAAATCACCATCAATAAAAATACAGTTCCATTCGAAACCCGCAGTCCGTTTGTTACCTCTGGCATTCGTTTGGGAACATCCGCCATCACCACGCGTGGCCTGAATGAATCCGACATGGAAACTTTGGCCAGCTGGATCGACAAAGCCCTCACCAACCACCAAAACGAAGAAGTGCTTTTAGAAATCAAAGGGCAGGTAAAAGACTTTATGAAGGACTTCCCTTTGTACGCTTAAACTTCTCCGCCCACCCACGGATTTCGTGGAAGAAAAGCAACCATCCCACAGTGATGGCATAAATCACAGCCGATAAAAACAGGCCGCTGATTCCTTTCAAATCCAAGCCATATTTCACCAGAGAAAAGGCTATTAAACCAAACAAGATTTGGTAAAAAACTGCTTCGAAATTTTTCCACTGCCATTGGTATCCACCCAACTTTTGGGTTTTCACCAAACACGCACCCGCAAAAACCCATTGCGTAATCAAACAGCCGGCAGCAGCGCCCAACGCGCCCACTTTGGGTATTTCAATGTAATTGAAAGTGATATTTACCCCTACGCAAATGAACGCCAATGTGGCCAACCAACGCATCTGACCCGCCGCCGTTACGTAGGTGCCAAATATATGCACCAAACTCATCGGTACAAAAGCCAACATTAACACTTTGAATATCATCGCGGCATTCAAAATCTCACCCGAATAAACCATCGCTTGCGGTATGTCAACGCCATTTTGTGTCAAAGTAGCCCCCAGTTCCATCTGTCCATGATATAACCAATTGATCAAAGGTTCGCCATAAAACCAAGCACCCATTGCGGCACCCATCGACACCCATAAAACCAACCGCAAACTCATCCAAATCACCTCACTATTATCCTCGCCAGTGGCCAATCGCTTGCTAAACAATGGCAACAACTGAGTACTCAACAACGCACTGAAAATCAAACCGGCATCCAACAAGCGATACCCTTTGGCATAAACGCCAATTTCTCGATAGCCCGCCTCCGCCGCCAATTTCAGCCCATCCAAGTCCGGCATATTCAACAATGCCGACCCTGCATATCGCTGTATCATCTGCACATCGATCCGTGTAAAAATGCTCATCGCCAAAGCCATCACCCCAAACCAAACCACTTCCTTGCTCCAATCAACCAGCGATTTTTGGTTGGAATTTTTCTGTGCGATGCCTCCTTCACCCCCCATTTCACGGCCCGCAGAATCAAGTCCCAACTGGGCGGAAACCACCCCCGACTTTTTCCAAAAAACCAAAACCAGGCCCAACAACAACGCCATCGCATAGCCAAAAAATTGCGCCAATTGAAACATCAATACCCCGCCCTCACTGGCAAACATCGCCGGCGTATACATCCGCAGCATCCAAGTGCAAATGGCCAACGCCACCACCCGGTCTACCACACTCAACCAACTGTCCGATACAAACCGCTGCTTCCCCTGCAACACCGACCGCAACATCAACACCACCGAAGCCAATATCTGATTGATCAATGCATACATTAAAAAATTACCTTGAATCCCCGATTGCACCTGAGCCACCGCCAACACCAAAACCACATACAACAACCCCAGCCCCAACCGCAGAAAAAATACCCTTTTCGGGTGAGCCAACCGACCGTGAGCCGCAATTTCCCTCGATACATAACTGTTCAACCCCGCATCCAACAACACCGCAAACAGCAATACCAAATTGAAATGCAATGTGTACACGCCGTACCACGAATCCCCCATCCGCAACTGAATCTCCCGCTCAATCCACAAAATCCATAGCGGTTTTACCAGCCAATTCAATAGCTGTAACCACAACAAATTCTTGACAAAATTGCCCCGCATATCCTTGCGAAGGTAATGGAAAAAAATTGGCACTTTCAAGCCCCTCCCACTTGGTGTAGCCAGCCAGGCAACGCTATCTTTGCACCGTGCACGATCTAGAACCCCACTTCGCTTGGATCAATTTATACTCCGCTGCGCTCGATGAAAGATCCCCGTTTTTCAATCGAGAGTACAATGAATTCTATTTCGATAAAGCCGTTTACAACTATTACATCCACCCCCAGTGGGACCATTTTGGGTCGAATACCCTCTACATCAAAATCCTGTTCGCCGACTACCAAGAAGGGTTTGCCATCGTTGAAATGATGGGAGAATGGAACGATGCGCTGTATAACGACATCATGCAGCTCAAACGCGAGGTGCTCGAAATCCTCATCCAAGAAGGCATTAACAAATTTGTGATGATTGGCGAAAATGTGCTAAACTACCACGCCTCCGACGATTCGTACTACGAAGAGTGGTTTCAAGATGTAGAAGACGGCTGGATCGCGCTAATCAATTTCAGACCCCACGTGGTGGAAGAATTCCGCCGGGAACGCATCGATTACTACCTCAACTTCGGCGGTGAACTGGAAGACATCGCTTGGCGAACCCTGGGCCCACGTCAGCTATTTACCCTCATCGATGGGGTGCTGAGCCGACGGTTAAACTAACTGCGCAAACAACCCGTTGATGTACAAACCGTCGACCAAGTAGCTTTAACGATCTAATAATTCGCCATCCCTGTAATAGCCACCGTTGGGCTCTAAATTGAATGTTACCATTCTGATAAAGTCAATCAATATCCAAATTGACAATAGTCCTATTATCCATTCAGCAAATAATAACCCTACAACACCAATGGCACATTGAATCAAACCTATAGAAGTGTATCCTAGATAGAATCTATGAATTCCCAACACACCCAATAAAACACATAAAACCAATGACAAAACCCAACCCTTACCGTCGCGTGGATCACCTTTTGATGGGCTGTTTTTAACCGCTACTTGTTTAGACAATTTCGGTTTGATGATCGATGGTAATTTGGCGTTGGCAACCGTTGTTTTCAAAACATTTGAGCCCA
>CANHGC010000221.1 GCA_947460045.1 Bacteroidota bacterium
ATATCGCCCAAATACAAGATGCTTTCACCACCAACTTGGCGATGTTCCTGCGACAAATTTTGGTTCTGTTGGGTGGCATTGTTGTTCTCTTTTATACATCGTCTAAACTGGCCGTCTTGATGCTCGCCACCTTACCAGCAATCATCATCGTAGCGCTCATTTTTGGTCGATTTTTGAGAAAAAAATCCAAAGAACTCCAAGACACCACCGCCGCCAATAACGTCATCGTAGAAGAATCTCTCAGCGGCATCATGTCTGTTAAATCCTTTACCAACGAAGGTTTCGAAAACGAAAGATATCAAGCCTCTGCCCTGCAATTAAAAAAAGACTCTATCCTAAGGGGATACTGGCGCGGCACTTTTAGCTCCTTCATCATCATATGTATGTTTGGCGCCATTGTATGGCTCATTTACCAAGGACTTGGCCTGGTTCAAGCGGGTGAAATGGGCGTAGGTGAATTGTTTAACTTTATGATGCTCACCGCATTCGTTGGCAGTAGCATTGGCGGTATGGCCGAACAATTTGTGCAAATTCAAAAAACTTTGGGCTCCATTGAACGCGTACTTGAACTCATCGATACACCCACCGAAATTCAAGAAAAACAAACTGCGCCCCTCACCCCCCAATCCGTCAAAACAATTTCACCCAATTGGGATGGCGCACTTCATTTCCACAACCTATCGTTTTCTTACCCATCCAGAAACGATAGCCCCGTCATTAAAAACATAGAACTCACCATCAACCAAGGTGAAATGCTCGCCCTCGTGGGCCCTTCCGGTTCAGGAAAATCTACCCTCGCCGCATTGCTCTACCAATTTTACCAACCCACACAAGGCAATATCCAACTCGCTGGCACAGCCATCACAAATTTTGATATTACAAACTATCGCGAGGGTTTCGCTTTGGTTCCTCAGGAAGTGATGCTCTTTGGTGGAAGTATCTACGACAATATCCGCTACGGCAAACCCACAGCATCAAACGAAGAAATATACGAGGCCGCCCAAAATGCGAACGCGGCTGAATTCATCGAATCCTTCCCCGAAAAATATAATACCTTGGTGGGTGATCGCGGAATGCGTTTGTCTGGCGGACAAAAACAACGAATCGCCATCGCTCGGGCCATGCTCAGAAATCCAAAAGTTCTCATCCTCGATGAAGCCACCAGCGCATTGGATTCTGACAGCGAAATTCAAGTGCAAACCGCCCTCAAAACCCTCATGCACAACCGTACTTCCATTGTGATTGCCCATCGCCTAAGCACCATCCGCCATGCCAATGTCATCGCCTTGATCAAACATGGCGAAATCATCGAAAAAGGCAGCCACGAAGAACTTATGGGTATTTCAGGCGGACAGTATCGCAGAATGGTAGAGCAACAAATAGACCCCAGCGACTTCTTCCAACAGTCTTAAAACCAGCCCATGAAGATCGGATTTTCAAACCCTTTATTGGCAATCTCTCATCAGCGATTTCGTTTGCCCAACTTGGCCCTCGCACTCAAATGGGTTTTGTGTTTGATGTTCGTTTCTTGCTTTACCAATGTCACAATAGCACAGCCCAAACGCCCTCCATCCACCGCCCAAATTGAAGACCCGAACAAACAAATCGCGCATATTCTGTTTGAGCAAAATGAATTTGCCAAAGCCACCATATTACTCGAAGACATCGTAAATGCTGACCCATCAGATGAGCTGAGCTACAACAGATACATGATTTGCTTGGTGAAACTTGGCGAACAAGACAAAGCCATCAAATGGATTAAAAAACGAATCAAAAAAGCAGAAAATCCGCTGAATTATGTGGTAGATGAATGTTGGATCAACACTACCTACCCCGAATCCACTGATAAAATCAAGCATACCCAACGCGCCGATGAATTACTACAACTCATCATCGATCAGTTGGAAAATCGCGCACAAGAACAAATGGGCGCCTCTCATTTTTATGTCGCCAATCGGTTCGAACAACATGGATTGAAGAATTTTTCCATCAGTGTACTTCAAGCCGCCGAAAAAGCATTGGGCGAAATACCAGAAATTTCCAACGAACTGGCCATGCTTTATATGGAAACGGGCAACCGCGAAAAAGGACTTGAAAAATATACGAACATGATGCTCATGGGCATGCCTTTTGAATCCATCAAACCCGTTTTTGAAAGCCACATAACCGATAGCCTCGACTATACAATCATGCAACGATTGTTGCTCAAAAAAATACAAGAATTCCCAGAAATCACAGCCCTGTCCGAAGGACTCAAATGGACGTTCATCAAACAGGAAAACTGGGGCGCCGCATTTTTGTATACCAAATCGCTCGATAAACGTCTCAAAGAAAATGGTGAGCGGGTTTTTGAACTGGGACAACTCTGCCAATCTAACAAGAATTTCACTGTTGCCATTCAGTGTTTTGAATATTGCATCAACCTGAAAGAAACCTGTTTTGATTTGATACAATCACAATCGGCATGGATTGATGTAACCTACGAAAAAACGCTCATCGGCAATCCCAGCAACGAAGAGATCATCGCCCTGAAAAATCGTATGCAAGCATTTGAAAACCAATATGGCTTGCAGGAATCGGCCCTGAACAACGCTTTGCGATATGCGCAGTTGTTGGTGCAATACGATAGCTTATTCATCAAAGAGCGAAATCAAAAACCTGAATCCAATCTCTCCAAATTGCCAGAAACTCCATTGAAAGAGGCCGAAAACATCCTCAGAAAATACCTCAACGAAGGCAGCTACATCAAAAAAACCTCCTTGGCCAAAGTGAAAATTGCACTCGGAGATGTGTTGCTAGCCGGTGGCGATGTATGGTCGTCGGAACTGCTCTATGCCCAAGTAGAAAAGGATTTCAAAGAGGAGGAAATGGGACAATTTGCCAAATTCAAACGAGCAGAACTCAGTTTTTTTCGGGGCGATTTCGATTGGGCGAGCATGCAATTAGATGTTCTGAAAAGCGCAACCACACAACTCATCAGTAACGATGCCATGGAATTGGCGTTGGTAATCATCGACAACCTAGGAATAGATAGCAATTACACAGCACTCCAATGGTACAGTCGCGCATTACTGGCCGAGAAACAGCAACACTATCAACAAGCTTGGAAGTACTTAGACAGTGTGGTTCAGGAGTTTCCGGGCCATGCCTTGTCTGACGAAGTACTTTTTGTGAAAGCCCGAATGAAAAAAAACCAAGGCAAATTCGCAGAAGCCGCTGAATTGCTGGAAACATTGTCATTGGCTTTCAATTTCGATATTCTGGCCGACAATGCTTTGTATCAATTGGGAATGCTATATGCCTATCAACTCAATCAACCAGAAAAAGCCCAAGCCACATTCGAAAAACTCATCGAAAAATACGGGAGCTCCGTTTATATTGTAGATGCCCGGCGAGAATACCGAAAAATTCGTGGCTATTGAGTTAATTGCAACATGAATTTCCCCTGCCCAACATCCAAGTCCATTCCTCTGGCAATATTGGGTCTTTTCGCCTTCTTTGTTGCACCTGCTGTCACTGCCCAAATCAACAACGATATTTTCAGCCTTACCACCAAACCCTATTATCGGTTTATTGGTCAAAAAGAAACGCAAAGCAAGGTGCTAACACCCACTCAGGATACCTTCACTAACAAACCATTTGATAGCACGTACAACCAAGAAGTGCTGACTCCGGAAATGCCAGAATTTGTGGAAGATGACC
>CANHGC010000222.1 GCA_947460045.1 Bacteroidota bacterium
ATTCATCAGGCCCACTTTGTTGTGCAATCTACCGGCGGTATCAATGATCACTACATCGGCATTTTCTGCCACGGCTTGTTTCACGGCGTCATAGGCCACGGAAGCGGGGTCCGTATTCATACCATGAGACACGATAGACACACCCGCGCGATTCTGCCAAATGGTCAATTGCTCAACGGCTGCAGCACGAAAGGTATCTCCGGCACCGAGTACCACTTTTTTGCCGAGTTGCGCATAGTGATGGGCCAATTTCCCGATGGTGGTGGTTTTCCCTACACCATTCACGCCCACAACCAATACCACATAGGGCAGGCTGGCGTTGTTGAGGGAAAGGTCTTTGGCCACCGGTGATTGTATTTCTGGCATCAGTTTAGAAATCTCTTCTGCCAACAATTCATGGAGTTCGTCTTGGGAAACATAGGCATCCTTGGATACGCGTTTTTCCAAATTTTCAATGATCTGAACGGTGGTTTCAACACCTACATCGGAGGTAAGGAGCACTTCTTCCAGTTCATCCAAAAAATCTGCATTGATCTGTCGTTTTCCGGTGAAAAGGCGACCCAATTTCGACAGAAAACCCGTGCGGGTTTTTTCCAATGCCACTTGGGTTTGTTGTGACTGATCCGCGTGGGGCGATTCAGGCTCCTCTTTGGGTTTGTTTTTTGAGAACCAATTGAAGATTGACATGGGAGTTGTTTGCTGTGAAGGTAAAAAAAAAGCCCCATAGAGGGGCTATAATATCGTTGGGAAGTTAAATTATTTCGCGAAGAAAGCCTTTACCTTATCGGCTGGCAAAATTTCTTCTTTGAAAGAATAAGCACCGCTTTTGGGTGATTTAACCAATCTGATCGCTTTCACGTATTCGCTACCAGCGCCTTCTTTTTTCAGTGTTGCTACTACCTTCTTTGCCATTATTTGATCTCCTTATGCATTGTTACTTTGCTCCTGTATGGGTTGTATTTCTTCAACTCAATACGCTCAGCGGTATTTTTCTTATTCTTGGTGGTGATGTAGCGACTCATGCCAGCCACACCAGAACCTTTTTGCTCTGTGCACTCAAGGATTACTTGAACACGGTTTCCTTTTTTTGCCATGATTAAATTTTTCCTTTCTTAAACAAATTGTTGATGCAAGAAGATATACCTTTCTTATCAATGGTTTTGATGGTAGACGCAGCTACTTTCAAGGTAATCCACTCCCCTGTTTCGGGAATAAAAAACTTCTTGGTCTGAAGGTTGGGATAAAAACGACGCTTCGTCTTCTTGTTAGAATGCGAAACATTATTGCCCTTCATGGCCTTCTTTCCGGTTAAATCACAAACGCGAGACATAATTTTTGGGGTTGCAAATATAGTTATTTAAGTTAATTAATCAAAGTATCTTCATTCTTTATTTTAGAATTCTGCCATATTTTTTCACCCATCAGTACTTGAAAGGCAACTATGACCACCAAAACTCCGGCTTGTCGTTCCAAAACACTCTCAAACATCATCGCCGCAATCAAAGCCAGCCAAACGCTATTTCCACCGAAATTTGAATTGTTTCTGTCTTTTTGAAAAAGAAAAAATCCGAAAACCAGTAAACCCAGCGAAGACAAACAGCCCGATTGCAAAGCAGTTTCTAACCATTGGTTATGGACTCCTATGCGATGTCGCTCCGCCAAAGGTACATCCAATTTCTCATACCCGCTTCGCAAATTTTCATCAACCCTCATTCCACTGCCCATAAAAATGGAATTTTCATCCGATTTTAGTAGATGTACTGCGGTTTTCCATGCAATCCATCGCTGACCAAAACTTTGATGCGTTACATCGCCCCCACTTTGGGTTGTATTCAAATCCTGCAGGGTGTTCACCAAACGATTCCTCGTACTGGGTATCGTGAGCAACATCGCCAAGAAAAGCAAGCTCAATACACCAAGGCGAAGAAAAAACTTGGGTGTTCTGTAATATCGTTCAAACCACATCAATGAACCGCCCACATACAGAAGCACCAAACCTGTGCGCGTGCCAAGAATGTGCATACACAACACCAACGTGACTGTGGCCACCCATGCCACTTTTTTATGTCCAGCCTCGATCCAATCGAGCAACAAACCCCTCAACAAAAAAAGCACCGCCACCCCCAAAATCACAGAAAATTCAATGTGATACACTTTCGAATACAAAGGAATGGGCTTACTTTCCAAAACCATTTGGTCATAAAACCCTCGATGCTGCAAATAATGAATCACGCTGCTCACCGAAATCCAGATCAATGGCAATATCGCCAAGGGCCATCGGGAATAAAAAATCGTATTCAACCTTCGCCCAGAAGCCATCAACCCGCAAATCAACAAAAACGGCAACTTCAACAGCACTTTACCTATCGCCATATTCAAACCCACCTCGCCCGTATCCAATCCGCCCGCTGTGATCCAACCCAAGGTTACACTGTCTAGGAGGCTCAACACATTCCACAACAAAACCGCAAACATGCCCCAACCCGCCAATCGCTGAAAGGCACTCAGTTCAACCCGCACACCCAACAACATCAACTGTAAAACATAGGCACCCAAACCCATCGAAGCGATGGCCGGCGATACATGTATAAACGCGAACGACACCCATAGGAGGATGTCGGTGCGCAACCAAGATCTTATTTCTTTCGCCTTATTGGGCCACATATCGAACGCGCAAGGTAGCGTTGGCCTCTGTGATTCCCAAACGATCCGCAACCGATTGCGAAATGGCAATTTGTTTGCCCCCTTTTTTCTCTGGCAATTCACCAATCACCGTGCAATACACCATTTTTTTATTGGCTGGATTGATTACGGCGATCACCTCTCCCTTTTTGTGCTTGTTGATCATCACCCATGAGCGATCGGCTTTCATGCCTTCATAACCAATTTGGGCGGTTACCTTTTTTTCGTATTCCTTTAACGACGATGATTTGATTTTGGCAGGCACCTGTTCTGGCATACCGCCTTGCAGGGCCATGGAATCTTTGATAGAAACACTCGCGGTTTTCGTAACGGTATCCATCGGTTGGGCAACCACTTCTTTTACCTCCGCCTGCGTTTCAGCCACCACGGGATTTGCATCCACCGCCGCCACCTTCGCAGTGACTTCGTTCTTGGGGATCCACAGTTTTTGGTTGATCGACAGCTGATCTGAGGTTAAACCATTGATTTTCTTTAACTCAGCGATGCTCACCCCATATTGTTTTGAGATGCTGTACAAACTCTGTCCTTTCTCCACCACATGATCCAACACATTTTCTGGCACCTCTGGCAAGGTCACAATGGCGATGGGTTTTTCTACGATGCGATCGGCCACTGGATTGAGCTGCGGCGCGGGAATTGGGGCCGATTTAGCGGGAACCACGGTGCGTTGCTTCACTTTCACCTTCATACCAGGTTTCAGCATGCCGATGCCCGGATTCAAGGCCTGCAATTCAGACACAGAGCAATGATAATGTTTGCCAATGGCATATAAGGTTTCACCCTTTTTCACTTTGTGTTCCAATTCTATCACCATCTCTGTGGGTACTACTTGGGCCGAAGCCACTCCCAGTGCAAAGATCAGCGCGAGCGAAGCGAGCGCTCTTTTAACTCCAACAAAACTCCATTTCAACATATCACAATGATACTACAAGTTTCGGGGCAGAATTCTCCGCACTATGCACACAGATTGGCTTGTTCAATAAAACAAACACTCCAAG
>CANHGC010000223.1 GCA_947460045.1 Bacteroidota bacterium
CCGAAAGTTGATGCGATTTTCACAACTTGTAAACCTTGGTTTGTGTATCTTGCAACTTTGTGAAAATGATGTATTTCGGGCCGTTAATAATCCTAGGGATTTCTCCCTCCATTTTATTTGTGCTATGGGTGCTCACCATTTTGGTGGCAGTAACGGTTGGTTTGTTGTGGGTAAGGCGCGAAAAGCATCTTTTACAAAGTCTTCAACAGATGATCACCGATGAAACGCCAGAGAGCGAATCGCCCGTAAATGTGGCCAAAGTGAAATACGAAGACATCGAAGCGGCATTGAAAGCCTTGTTTGAAACCCGCAAAGAGGAGTTGTTGCAGCTACAGAGATTGGAAAATTACCGCAGAGATTACATCGGCAATGTGGCTCACGAGCTCAAAACACCCATTTTTTCAATTCAAGGGTACATCGAAACAGTGCTTGATGATTCCGATTTGGATCGAACCACACTGGAATTGTTCTTGGGGAAAGCCAACAAAAACGCCGATCGATTGGGGCAGATTGTGAGTGATCTGGATACCATCACAAAGTACGAAAGTGGATTTTTGGTGCTGGATCAACAACCGTTCGACCTGCTGGGCCTGGTGAATGAAGTGGTAGAATCGCTAGAATTACAGGCCAGAGAAAAGAATATTACTCTGCAAGTATTGGCAACTTCAGGTGAATATATGGTCATGGGCGACCGCGCTCGTCTGTCGCAAGTGGTCACCAATTTGGGTTACAATTCCATTCGTTATGGCAATGAAAATGGCAATACCCGCTTTCGATTGAGCAATACGGGGGAGAAGGTGATGTTTGAGGTGGCCGACAATGGCATTGGGATTCCTTCTGAGCATTTGGGGCGTGTGTTTGAGCGGTTTTATCGCGTAGATAAGCACCGAAATCGCGCAACTGGTGGCAGTGGGTTGGGGTTGAGTATTTGCAAGCACATAGTAGAGGCTCACGGCGAGAACATCGGGGTGATCAGTACGGAGGGCGCGGGATCCGTGTTCAGCTTCTCTTTGAAATGCGCGGGTGATTTATAATTGTGGCAGCGCCACCCATACGGCGGTGTAGTTTTCCCAGATCACAAATGGCAATTCACAGGTTTGGTTCCAGCCTTTTAAATGGATATGCGCCGTCATTTTTCCGGTAGGCGTTAGCGCCCCAGCGGTTGAATCTGGGTTGCTTCTGTTCGATGGTTTTTCAGAATAGTCCCCCTTGTTTGTTGGGATTTCTGGGGTTTTGAATGGCGAAATTTCGAGGTGCTCCCTGAAATCTGTGCCTTTTTGTCCAATCGCCTTGTACAACGCCTCCTTCGCGCACCAAATCAGCAGCAGGTCTTGCAATGTGGGCGATTCTCCAAGCCATGCCAATTCCTTTGCATTGCAAAATCGCGGGTAAATTCTCGCCAATTGCGGTCGGATTTGTTCGATATCAACCCCCACAGCAAAGGAAGGGTGGTGGATGAACAGGGCGAATTCACCGGCGTGACTGTGGTTGATATGCGCGGTGTTGGGGCTGAGGGTTGGTTTGCCGTGCTCCGTAAAAATCAGTTGGTGTTTGGGGAAGGCCGTGCCGATGGTGTTTCTGGCGGCCAATTTATGCACAGAGCCGGTTTCTGCGGTGTTGGGATCTGCTGCATCGCCCCAAATTTGGTTGTACATTTGTGATAAATCCTCGCGGGTTTCGGTGATGTGCCAGCGCAACAACTGGGCACCTGATTCGCAAGACCAACTCAAATCCAAAGGCATGGGTACAAAGATAGCGGTAAATGAATATACGAAATTGGAAGGACATAAGCAAGGGGTTTATGCTTTGTGGTGGCTAGAATCGGAGCGTTGTTTGTTGAGTGCCGGTGGCGATGGGGCGGTGGTGAAATGGGATTTGGCGGGCATCCAACCACAGGTGCCGGTGACGGGGAAGTTGCACGCTCAATTGCCAGAGCCAGTTTTTTGCATGATGCAGGGCGGCGATGGTGTGATTTGGGCGGGAACGCAAGGCGGTTTGGTTTTTAAGTTGGAGGTGGGTGCATCGCCGAGGATGATGAAATTGGGTACGAGTTCAGTGTTTTTTATATCGCGATGGATGGATGGCCGGATTGCGGTGGGTTTGGGTAGCGGCGAACTGGTTTTTTTGGACGATGCTTTTGAAGTGGTTTCTCGGCTCAAATTGGGTGAGCGCAGCCTTCGGTGTTGCATTGGGAGTGAGGGTTTGATCGGTGGCAGCGACGGTGTGGTTTGGCGATTGAATGCCTTGGGCGAGGTGCTTTCGGTGCGAACGGCCAATCAGCCCTCGGTGTTTTGCTTGGCGAAGATGGACGATGATTCATTTGTGAGCGGTGGCAGGGATGCCCAACTTTGGTGGCACAGGGATGGGGCGGAGGAGACGGTCAAAGCGCATTTGTATACCATACATGCATTGATGTTGGAGCCCAGTGAGGGACGATGGTTGGCCAGTGGTGGGATGGACAAATCGATAAAAATCTGGGATGCTCAAAATACCACATTGTTGAAGGTGGTTGACCGGTCGAAATTCCCGAATTTTGGTCATACCCACTCCGTGAATGCCTTGGCGTGGTTGGGTGAGGTTGATGGCCTCGATATTTCGCGGGTGGGCCGGCGCTTGCTGGCAAGCGCCGGCGACGACAAAATTATCCGTATTTGGGCGGTTGGATGATAATTTGGACTCTTTGAGGATTTGTGGAACATCGGTATGAGTTATCTTCTGTCTGAAGATGACAATTGTCCTATTTTTGCCTAACACCCCTAGGTATCTTTACCAAAACAAATAAAAAGGATGAAAAAAATGCAATGGATTTTGGTTCTCACTCTGGTGTGGTTTTCGATGCCCTTGAATGCCCAGCAATCAACCCAAGAAGAGGGTGAGGAAGAAATCGCATCGCCCAAAGATACCTCAAAGAAAAAATTGATTAAAATTCCGCCGATCCCAAAGATTCCAAAGAAAGTGCTTTCGGCGGCAGACTCCATCGCACAGATCAATCACCACAGCTCAAGATACATTTTTGCACCATCGGCCTATCCCATCTCGAAAGGTTCGTTTTATTATCAGAATTACGATGTGCTGTTGAATGACGTGCAGATGGGCATCACCGATCAACTGGGTATGGGTGTGGGTTATGCGTTTCCGTTGTTCATGTACCTTACCCCCAAATATTCCATGCCTTTGAAGAAAAATCATACCGTGGCAGTGGGCGATATTGCTGGTTTTAGCGTGTTTACTGGGGCCGACAATATGTTGTGGTTGAATACTTTCTATGGCATGTACACCCTGGGGAGTCCGCAAAATAACATCAGTGTGGGTTTGGGGATGTTGCAGTCTAGCGAGTTGGATGGAAACCATGCAGTGACGAATTTGTCGGGCATGTATAGCATCACGCCCAATTTTTACTTCGTGGGGGAAGCCTGGTTTAACAACCGCACAAGAGATTTTGTATCGAGCTATGACAATTATAAGTACGATGACATGAAGATGACTTATGTTCCTGAATCGATCGCTGTGAACGAAAAGCTCAATCGCAGTACATTGTTTACGTCGATACAATTTCGGATCATTGGCCACAAACAAAGAACCACGGCTTGGTCTTTCGGAATTTCTAGTTATTGGGAGCGGGGCGATCGATTTGCTTATGATGCTACCGTGCCGGTTTGGGATAAAACGCCCGGACAGGTGAGCTATGAAAGTCAATCC
>CANHGC010000224.1 GCA_947460045.1 Bacteroidota bacterium
GCCTCGCCCAAGGGCTCGGCATGCGACTTTGGATCACGGAAAATCACGCCCCAATCTGAAGCTTTGCATTGAACACCGTGGCAGCAACCTGCCATGAAACAACCCACTTTGCCAATGGCATGAACCCAAGCACCGGCCAAACCAATATCGTCCATCCGGTCCCAAAAATCCCATCCCCGCTTGCGCAACCACCACCAAAGTAGAACCAAGGTCACCAAAAAAGACCCATAAAACACAAAACCATCGCCCAGATGGGTGAAAAAATGACCCAAATTGTCCCAATAGTACTTCGGATTTTCCAAAAAGAAGAAAACTTTACCTCCCACAAAAACGCCCAAACCACACCACAAAATCAATTCACTGATGCTGTCTACATCCATCTGCAAACGCTTTCTGTTGTAATACATGTGCAAAAACGCCGCAACCATGCCCAACAGAATAAAAAATCCGTAACTGTAAAGGGTAATCCCGCCGATATGAAACAACTCGGGCTTCATGGGTCCTGCAAAATTTACAGTTGGGCTTGAATCGATGCCGCCATCAAACTCAATTGCTCTGCGGTGGGTTGAAGTTTCTCTTTGGTGAAGTTGATATCGCCAACCGTTTGCATCGGCACCAGATGAATGTGCGCATGGGGTACCTCTAGGCCAATCACTGCAGTACCAATTCGCTTGCAAGGCACCGCCAATTTCAAACCCACGGCAACGCGTTGAGCAAACTGCCAAAGCGCCGCCAACTCATTGGGCTCCAAGTCAAAAATATAGTCCACCTCGCGCTTGGGAATCACCAAAACGTGCCCGTGAACCAAAGGCATAATATCCAAAAACGCCAAATGATGCTCGTCTTCACAAACCTTGTGACAGGGAATTTCACCCGCTACAATTCTCGAAAACAGCGTTGGCATTAGCGTTAGATGAAAATCTCTAAAATCTCCAACTTCACAATGCCAGCAGGCACTGCAATGCTCACTACATCACCAACCACCTTACCCATCAAACCCTGTGCGATTGCACTTTTAATAGATATTTTGTTCTCTTTCAAATTGGCTTCGCTTTCAGCTACAAGGCGATAAACAGCCTCTTTGCCCACATTGTGATTGATTACGCGCACATTGCACATGATACTGACTTTGCTCGTATCCAACAGCGAACTGTCTAACACCCTGGCATTGGCAACCATATGCTCTAGCTGATTGATTTTCGATTCCAAAATACCCTGAGCCTCCTTGGCTGCATCATATTCTGCATTCTCACTCAAATCCCCTTTGTCCCTCGCTTCGGCAATCGCCTGTGTAATGCGTGGACGCTCCTCGTGCTTCATGAAATGCAACTCCTGCTTCATTTTCTCCAAGCCTTCTTTCGATAAATATTGAATATCGCTCATTGTTGATGTGTTTTAAGAAAAAATGTGCACCAGCGTAGTCCACTGATGCACATAATACAAATATATAAAAAGGTTTTAATTATTCCGCTTCACCCAATCCAATGCGCACACCAAATGAATGTACACCATTAAAAGGATTCGTTGCACGGTAAGAGTAATCCAAACTCACTGTATTGCCGTCTTCGCCCATCTTCCAGTCATAGCTGATACCAGCCATCGGTCCAGTAAATGCCGAAGGCCTTGTGGTTTCAGAGAAAATATCCTCTTGGTAGGCAAAACCTGCGCGCAACGACAAGAACTCTTTGTAAGAATACTCAGCACCCAAGGTGAGTTGGTTTGCGCTAAAAGCATAATTCGTAAAGCCAAATCCAAGGGTTAGTTTGTTATCGTACTGATTGGGATCAGCATCCAATTTGATATCATAAGACGCGGCAATGTTCAACAAAGCGGGCATTTTGATATTGTCTACCTTCACCTGAACGGTTTTGTTGAATGTACCATTATCCAAGATCGCCTTGTAGCTCAAACCATCGCCAGAATGTTGCATATCAGGACCGATGTTTTTCATGCTAATACCGAAACGGAAATCATCTTTCTTGATGCTTCCTCGAACCGGACGGAAGGTGGTCACATACTGTACACCCGCATCCAACGTGATGCCCGATGCTTGAGCATCTGGAATGCCTTCAGAAACCATTCTGGCCACAATACCAGCCGAAATATTACTACTGAAACTCTTAGAATAAGCCAAACCGATGTTGGTCATATTCACCCTAAATGTACCAATGCCACCGTAAGGATTTTGCTCAGTTGTGATATCGATTGGTTTGATGCTATACTGCATCACAGTCACACCAAATGTTCCGCTTTCACCCATCTTCTGTGCCAATGCAGCACTGTTAATGGCAATACCAGAACCCATCAACCACTCAGTTCTTGAGAAGGCCAATTCTGTGGTGTTCTTGATACGATCCAAACCCGCCACATTCATGTACATCGCCTCAGCACCACTCACCTTACCACCATTGGCCCAACCCATTCCACTTGAACGAGCCCAACCATTGATTGTCAATTGTGCGGCACCAGCCTGACCCTGACGTTCTGGATTACCAGCCCAAGCAGTACCTACACCACTCAATGCCAACAAGCCTGCCAAGAATATATTCTTTTGTTTGCGATTCATCTTGTTAAATATTAATAAGTATCCAAATCAATTGCGTGCATAATTCCGTACCAACGTACCACTTTCTCTCCCAAATCTTTTGTTTTGATGTGAATCAAATACAAACCAGAAGCAATTGGCACATTACTACCATTTTTCAAATCCCACTCGTAATAAGTATTATTATCAGCCTTACTTACCCTGCGTATTACGTTTCCAGCCATATCAAAGATGGTGATGCTACATTCAGGGGGCAAGTTGGTGATCTTAACACGAGAATCGATCGGACTGTTTTCATATTCGCTGTAACCTCTGTAAGGGTTAGGCACAACATTCACCAAATCCAAGTTCTTTCTACCAATCTCGTTAGAAACCTTCGGTGCGATACTGGCCGCATCAAACTCATACATCGGACGGTTGTTGTTCAAATTATTACCCGCATCGTAAGTTGTGTAGGCTTTGCGAATGTTGATTTTGAACTTCACTTCTGTTGGCGGTACGTTTACATTCTCCATTTTGTAACCTGGAGCCATATACGAAGGCATAACCCACATGATCTGTGAAAGCAAACGAGTTTTATCCAAAGTATTCACTTTTCCACCCGCAGCAGCTGGCAACAAAGCAGTTTTAAACCTTTGGAAATTCCCCTCATCTTCACCCAAGTATCTTTCACCTTTGATGTTTCTCGAAATACCACTCACGCCAGTTCCGAAAATGTATATGAAATGCTTACCGCCCATTGCTGGGTAATTACCATTGTCATTGTACACCTTATCAGTTGGGTTCCAAATCATATCACGACCATTCTCACCACCCAAATAACTGTCTTCTGAGAATGCCATGGCCAAACGCTCACCGGTTTCCAAATTAATGGCATAACCAGGGAACCAACCCAAGCCCATAGAACCGCTCATTTCCTTACCATCCTTGTCTACAGACGGTGCGAAGCGCATGTTGAACTTCTCCATCTGGTTTTGGTTAGATGCTTTCAATTCATCATCAGACATCTCCAATACTGGACAGCGAGTCCAAAGGTTCTTATCCTTTGTGATTACCACTTGTATGCTCGACAATTCACTCAATGGATTCTGCAAACCTGA
>CANHGC010000225.1 GCA_947460045.1 Bacteroidota bacterium
AACTGTCCATTTTCTATTAAAAATCCGGCTTTGGTTGGTTTCAACGACATTTTATCACCAGCGCCCCATTGCAATTGTTTGGCGGCATCGCCCATCCACGAAGGGACGTCCAAGTTGCCACTGAACAAGTTGAACAATCCGCCGGCGGTGAGTGTGGCCAAATCCATGTCCATATTGGGTTTCAACTGCATACCCATTTGCGTTTCGATATTCGCCAAGCCTTGGATTCTACCAACAATGGGTGCGTATTCTTTCACCAGAGATAGGGTAGTGGCCAAATTGGCTGGGTTTACATTCAAAATATTGAATCCTCCTTTTACTGTGGGTTTGCCACCCTGAGGATAGGTGTAATTGATGCCCGCCAACTCAACCCTCGCCCCAAAAATGGATGCAGCCAAGGGATCTACGGTCAATGCGCCTTCTTTCACCACCGCTTTCGCTGTGGCTTGCTGCATGTCGTAGTCTTCATATAGCAATCGACCTACGTTCATGTTGAACATGAGGTCCAAATTCTCGGGAATCCGCGGTGCTGAACTTGCTTCGGTCGCGGGGGTGTTTTGGGCAGTCGCCGTTTCATTGGCATCTCCTGTTGCTCCATCCGACATCGAAGCCATCCATTCGTTCAAATCCATGCTGTTGCTATTGATAACCAACTGGCCTTTCAGCGTTTCATCGTTCAAATAGTATCCCAACATGTTTTGGAGTTTGCCGTTGATGTTCATCGCCGATTTGCCATACTGCAATTGATTTACGGTGATGTTGAAGTCGGTTGGACTTACACTCATATCCAATTGTTGAAGTTTCAGTGGCAACGTGGAAGCAGAGGTATATGCGATGTTCTTGAGGGCGATGTTACCCCCCGCCTTTAAATCGTTGAATTGCTCCTTGGCGATGGCACTGTAGTGTCCGTTGAAATTGAAATGCGCATCCACTTCCCCGGAAACTTGGGTGCCTGATTCTAGTGGCATCAATTGTTTCCAGCGATCTAGGTGCAAATTGATATCTACTTTTCCATTGGCGTAAGGATTGCTTACGGGGGTTTTCATATCCAGCGATACGGCCAATTGATCGCCGCCTAAATTTGCACTCAATGGAGCAATCACCACATGGGTATTGTCTGGATTGCCATCGGTATTGTCCAACGCGAAATTCAACTGGATGTTGCTGGCATTGGCAGGCATAGCAGGGTATTGGAATCCGGCGTCTTTCACTTTCAGCTCAACATGGGTGGTAGGCATGCGCAAATCGTTCATGATGCCTTTCATGGTAAGGACCAATCCCATGGTGCCGCTGGCTTTTACATCGGCGAAATTTTCGGTGTAGCAGCCGGGGACCACACTCAGGAACGATTTGAAATCACTGTTGGGTGTGCTCACATCGATGTCCATGTCCATATCGGTTTCGCCCATTTTAATCCAACCTTTTGCAATCAAGGGTAGGTCGTTGATTTGGAATTGGTTGTCGGCGAAGCCAAATTTCATTTGATTTAGGTCCATGTCGATGGCCGTTTCCCCGCTGATTTTTGCTTTGGAGAGGAGGGTCATGCCTCCGAACGACATACTGGCCCGATCGATACCAATTTTGTTGTTGAGCGTAAAGAGGGCATCGGCAAAATCGCCCTGACTGAGAAGGTTGGTTCCTTCGGTGGTCAGTTCAAAGTCCATGGAATGGTCGATGTAGTGGATTCGGGTATTTTCAATGTTGAGTTCTTTGATGCTGAGCGACATCGGCGCGCTGGTGTCTGTGGTTGGTTTTTCGGTGGCAGTGGTATCGGCCATGGCGATATCAAAGTTGGCGGCACCGCTTTTTAGGAAGATGATGTTGGCGCGGGCGTCTTGCAGGTGGATTTTCCGGATGACAATTTCTCCGCCACCAAACACCGATGCCAAATCCACGACCAAGTTGAGGTGGGGTGCGTTTATGAGTGTATCGTTGGCGAAGGAATCTTTTCCTACAATTTTGAGATCGTCAATGCCCAAACTGAGGTTGGGGAAGTTGCGAATCAAACTCAGGGATAGATCTGGGTTGAAGCTCACGGTGGCTTTCAAATTCTTATTGGCCGCGGTTTGCACAGCGGATACAATTTTGCCTTTGAATGCGAAGGGGAGGATCAACAAAGCAGCAAAAAGCACTGCTAGGGTAATACCGGTGATTTTCAAGGTTTTTTTCCAGTTCATGAGCGTTGATTTATGCAAAAATAGGTCCCTGTTTTTGAGTTTTTAAGGATGAAACGATTAAAGTCGATTTTAACCAGGTAAATCTGAATAAATCCGTTTACAAACGGGTATAAACGGCAATAAACGTTTAGTGTCTGGATAGCGAAATCTGAGTCTTTAATTTTGCCCCAAGAAACTTTTCACCCGAAGCGCAGCATTGTCTCTGATATCGAAATAAAAGAGGTTTATGTCGCCCATATGGTAGTTTTTGTCGGTCCAAAGCCATGATCCGCGAAATTTCGGTTTACTCACCCACAAAATGCCACCGTGAATTTGGGCATCGCAGATTTGGGGCAGCGCGAGATGGAAAGGGCGAAGTGCGGCTCCTTTGTGAAGCGTTTTGGGTATATAGGTTTCTGAATTGTTCCAACTGATGGGATTGATACAAACAGCGCGAGCAAGGCCGAGTTCGTAATCTGGGGGTGTGTATCCACGTTCATAGGTACACCAACTTACGAAACAGCCCGTGGCACTGTCGCTTAGGCAAGGGGTGAGGCCAGGTAGAGAGTCTTGTGGGACAGCCATGCCAGGGATATATGCCGCTATCAGTTTTGATTGGAGGGGTTTGTTTAGTACAAAGTCTTGAAGCAATCTGGCGGCGTGGATTGTGCCTTGGCTGTGCGATGCGATGATAAAAGGTCGACCCTGGTTATAATTGTCGAGGAAATACTGAAAGGCATGAGCTACATCGCTGTATGCGGTATCTAAAGCGGCTTTTTTGTCCTCAGGGAATTGGGTGAGGAAGACGGAATAATGGGCTTGGCGGTATCTCGGAACATACACTTTCCCAGCCGAGTTAAATGCCGATGCTTGAAATTGCGTGGCACTGTTATCAACTCCGCTGTTGAGGTTTGCATCACGCAAATCGTGATTCCACACGAATTGTGTTTTTGGTTTTTCTGTGTAGGTGGTTGGATGGATAAAAAAAACATCGGCCTCGGCTCGGTCTTGGTTGTGATAATATCCGCGAGGGGTTAAATCTGCGGGGTCATTCTTGGTGGGAAGGGCACTCCAGTTTTCGTGTTTGCTGTAATCAGGATTCGGTGGTGTGGGCGACTGATTAAAACGGGTAGGTATGAGATAATGTTGTGCAGTAATGGTTTGAGGGACGAAAACCAATAGTAAATTGAGTATTAGTAATGCTACAGGTTCTGTTTTTGCTGATAATTGAGCCAATTGATTGGTTGTTACATGGAGGAAAGAGATTTTTTTCACGATGCGGATTGGATTGTGGTAGTTAAACGCTTTTCTTTCTATATTCGTTCAAAAATAACAGTATGTATACAGGTTTGGTTCATTTGCACAATTTGTTGCGTTGGGTGATTGTGATTACCCTCGTTTGGTCTTTGTTGAATGCCTTCAAAGGTAAAAACGGAAAAGAAACCCTCATCATGATGATTTCATCACATGTGATGTTACTCATT
>CANHGC010000226.1 GCA_947460045.1 Bacteroidota bacterium
CGTAGGGAATTGCCACAAATTGCCACAGCAAGATTTCAAAAAACAGTTGAGCAAACAAGCAGAGATCAAAAGCACCATTGCCAACATTTCCAGAAGCCTCCATACCATAAACCCCTCAGCCACAGTGGTGTTCACCATCAGCCCCGTAAAACACATGCGCGATGGTCTGAATCAAAATTTGGCTTCCAAATCAACGCTCATTTCAGCAATGTCTGAATACATGGAAGAGCAGAACGCCAACAACAGCAAAAAAGACTTGTATTTCCCCTCCTACGAAATCATCACAGAGGAACTAAACGATTGGACGTTCTTTCGCCCAGACCGCATGCACCCCACTGAAGACGCCATCAATGTCGTTTTTGAGCGCTTTTACAATTCATTTTTCTCTACCAAAGCTTCTACTTTGGGCGATACCGTTTGATAGGCCGGCTCCACCGCTGTGAGTTGCCTATCTATAAAAGTAGCATCCACAAGCAAACCATCCAATTTTTGCTTCAATGCAGCATACTCCAATTTGAATTGCTTCAATTTTGCAACATCTGTACCGTCGCCGTAGGCATTTGCCTTGATTTGTTTTTCTAACCCTTTGATGGAATAATAAAGCTCCTCAGCGCGAAGGACGGTTTGTGTGTAAGTCTCAATGATATCGCGATACACCCGATACACCGCTTCATATTTCACCGCGTTGGCCTGATTCTCCTCATTCATTTGTTCAGCTGAAGCAAATTTGAGCTGCTGCAGGGTGGCTTTCATGGTGGTTTTGCGCTCATTGATTACATCCAATTTGTACCTAAACAGCGAAGTCACCGCCCGGTGTCCTTGCCACAAAGAATCACTATGTTGAAGCATTAAAGCCTGCTTTTCTGAGGTAGATTCAACAGAATTAGTGCAACTTGATTGAAAAAGGATGACAAACAACAAACAAATCCCAAGATTTTTTGCAACTTTGCCTTGTAGGCCAACCATTATATGTCTCAACAGCATTTCACAAAGATAACACAGGCGAGACAAATCAAATTCCTGCGCAATGTTTTTTGGTTGGGCCTTTCCGCATTTGGTGGTCCACAAATGCACATTCCCCAGTTCAAAAAAAGATTGGTTGATAAACACCATTTTTTTGACCAAGAAACCCTCATGGAGGTAAATGCGTTTTGCAGTTTGTTACCCGGACCTTCCACCACGCAAACCATCACCATTTTGGGTTGGAAAATGGGCGGACCGGGCATGGCCCTCTTGAGCTTATTGTTGTGGGCTTTACCTGGCGCCACCATTATGAGCATCATTGCGCTCTCCCCAAAATTCTTACAGGCCAATCACCTCCAATTCATGCAGCCCATGGTGGCGGCATTTTTGGCATACGCTGTGATTTCTATGGCACCATGGATTCGCAAATCCACGTTAAACTATGCCATTTTCCTGGTGTTGGGCATTTTGGGATTCATCATCAACTCCCCCGTCCTTTTTCCATTGGGCATTATTTTGGGTGGGTTTTTGAGTGCAAAATTCAACAACTACGAACTGCCAAAGCAGTCTAACCGTCCTCCCATTCAAATCAAATGGAAAAACCTCGTGGCCTTTGCCATCGTGTTTCTAGTTGTGGGTGCAGTGGGATTGATCCTGAGTCAGAATTCCGAATACCTCAACGTAGCTCAACCCATCATCCTTTTCGAAAACACTTATCGCATTGGTTCACTGAGTTTTGGTGGAGGAAACACACTCGCCGCCATGAGCCACGATCAATATGTAGTTTACCACAATCGCCTAACACCCCAAGAATTCAACAACGGACTTGGGCTGCTACAAGCATTGCCAGGACCCAATTTCAATTTCATGGTTTATGTAAATTCCATGGCGATGAAATCGTTTGGGTATAACACCGCCTACCAATTCATCGGCTGTTTGATAGGCTTGATTGCAGTATTCATGCCCGGCACCTTGATGGTGTTTTTCGCCTACCCCATTTACAACACACTGCAATCACACAGAGCCATTCGCTTGGCACTCGATGGCATTTTCGCCGCCGCCCTAGGATTCATCCTTACCGCTGCGCTATCTATTAATGCCTATTTCTGGAAAAATATCGAGTCCCATATCCAGCACCCCCAAATCAGCATCGCCGTCTTTGCCCTCACACTGGCTTTGCTATCCACAAAAAAAATCCCAACACCTTTCATCGTTTTATTGGTAATACTCATGGGATGGTTGCTACCCGTTTGATGGGCATCCCAATTTTTGGTTATCTTTGAAAATATGAGATTCCGATGGTTACTCCTTTTGATCGTGCTTCTGGGCAGTAACACCATCGCAAAAGCCCAACCTGGCAAAGAAAATAATCCATACATCCTTTTCACGGGATTGGTTCTCACCTCTGACAGCCTAAAACCCATTCCTTTCGTAAACATTAGAACCCCCAAACGCGGCCTCATTGGATACACCGATTACTTGGGCCATTTCGATGTAGTCGTAAAGAAAGGTGATACCATCCTTTTCAACCAAGTAGAACAAGAGCCCTCATGGCACATCGTTCCTGATAGTCTTCAAGGCAATCGCTTCAGCATCATCAAATTGATGGTTCAAGACACAATCAGCATTCCAGCCATATTCATCCGTGCGCTGCCCCTCAAAGCCCTTTTCGAAAATGAATTCGTGACCAAAGAAATTCCCGATGACGCCTACGAAAGAGCCCGCCAAAACCTCGAAGCCGAAGCCCTGAAAGAAGAACTTCGCATGCGCCCTGCAGATGCCCATACCAGCCAGCAAATGCTCGCACAATCTCGGGCCAACGAACTGTATTATTACAAACAAGCCCCACCGCAGAATTACTTCAGTCCAACCGCTTGGATGCAATTCCTAGAATCATGGAAACGTGGCGATTTCAAAAAGAAACCACCCCAGAAAAAACCCAAATACATTTCTCCCTACTAAGGATTTTAACCTCAATGTTTTTGACCGTCTTTCACGGCAAATACATGCAACACCCCGGGGAACAAGGCATCCACTGTCTCCATCGCCCCTTTGGTTGATCCCGGCAAAGTAATCACCAATGTTTCATCAACCATTCCAGCCACCCCGCGCGACAGCATAGCGAAGGGCATTCGATCCTGACCGTATCTCCGCGCTACTTCCATAATACCATCAATCTCACGGGTCAACAAAGGACGAACCGCTTCGGGCGTTACATCGCGGTGCGACAGCCCCGTACCGCCCACAAACAAAATCAAATCCGCATCCGATTTATATGAATACACAGCTTGTTGAATCGCTTCAACTTGATCAGGCAAAACAACCACAGGCATCACTCGCATACCCATAGATACCAACCGATCAAAAACCTGAGCGCCCGCCTGATCCACCGCCTTCCCTTGAGAAACTGAATCACTGCAAACCACCACAACCGCTCTGATCTCGTGAACTACCTTCTCCAAAGACAATTTCATCGCATCCGATTTCCCACCAATTTTCGATAGCAAGCGAATATTGGATATTTCTATGCCTTTGTCAATGGGCTTCAACATGTCGTACAAAGTGAGAGCAACCACCGACGCACCATGCATCGCTTCCACCTCAACCCCTGTTTTATAAACCGTATGCACCTCCACAGCAATGTGAATTTCCAACCCAGAAAATGTATAACTTA
>CANHGC010000227.1 GCA_947460045.1 Bacteroidota bacterium
GGCGGGGGGTGTGGCGAGGAGTATGCTGGAGAGGGAGGCCCGTATTTCTGGGGTGGTTTTGTGGATGTTGATTTGATTGACGGTTACTTCACCAGACAGGGGTGTTTGCAGGCCAGCGATGGTTTTTAGCAAGACGGATTTGCCAATGCCATTGGGGCCAAGGAGCAGAACGAGTTTGCCGGCATCTACACGCATTGAGATGTTTTGGTGTAGTGTTACAGCCTTTTTTGCGAAGCCGGTGGAAAGGTTCTGGAGTTGAAGCATGATTTACTGATACAAAAATGCGAATTTCGGGGGGTGAATTTACAGTTAGTATTGGCCAGCCGGGAGAAAATTTCCGAGATACAGCGTTTGGCGGATGAAATTTGGCATGATCATTATGTTGAAATCATCGGACAGTCTCAAGTGGATTATATGTTGGGTCGATTTTATTCAACGGCGTCTATGGTGTCGCAGATGGAAGCGGAGCAGCGGTTTTATTGTGTGATGGATGGCGACGAAGCGTTGGGTTTTGTAGCGATTGAGCAAAAGGCGGATGGGTGTTATTTTCTCAATAAATTGTACGTAAAAACGGTGAGCCAGCGAGGGGGATTGGGCAGTTGGATATTGGGTGCGTTGACATCGGAGATGCCGGGTTTGCGGGAGTTGCGATTGCAGGTCAATCGTCAGAATTTCAAGGCGATCAACTTTTATTTTAAAATGGGTTTTGTGATTGAATGCGTGGCGGATTTCGACATTGGGGATGGGTATTTCATGAATGACTTCGTGATGTTGAAAAAGTACTGATTTGCGAATGAATTTGGGCTGATTTTGATTAGGCTGAATGGTGGTTGATGGCCTACCTTTGCAAGGTGCTAGCACTGAATGATTTTTCTTTTGAATTTGCCGGTAGATACCTGTTTAAGAATGCCTCTTGGCACATCAAGCCCAGTGAAAAAATTGGGTTGGTGGGTTTGAATGGTACGGGTAAATCTACCTTGTTGCGATTGATTTCTGGCGATTACGAATTGCGAGAGGGAACACTTTCTAAACCATCCGATTTGCGGATTGGGTTTTTGAATCAGGATTTGTTGAGTATGGATGTTGGCGATTGTGTTCGGGACGTGGTTTTGGGTGGCCGGGAAGATTTGGTGTATTTGGAATCAGAAATTGATCGATTGATTAAAATCATCGAGATTGAGTACGACGATGTTACGATGCAGCGTTTGGCAGATTCCCAGGAGCGTTTTGGCGCATTGGGTGGCTATGAATGGCATGCCGAGGGCGATAAAATTTTGGAAGGTTTGGGATTTCCCACGAGCAGTTTGGACCGTCCGTTGAGGGAATTTTCTGGCGGATGGCGGATGCGCGCGATGTTGGGGAAATTGTTGTTGCAGGCCCCTGATTTGTTGTTGTTGGATGAGCCTACGAACCACTTGGATTTACCCACGATTCAATGGTTAGAGGATTACTTGGCCAATTATGAAGGGACATATGTGATTGTATCTCACGATCCGTATTTCTTGGATAGAACGGTGAATCGCATTGCGGAGGTAGCTCACCAGCAGGTTTTTCATTACAAGGGCAATTACAACGAGTTTTTGGAACAGAAGGAGGAAAGGGATGCTTTGATGATGCGGAAATACGAAAATCAGCAAGACTATATCCGTCAGCAAATGAAATTCATTTCCCGATTTAGGGCCAAGGCGAGCAAGGCCACTGCGGTGCAGAGCAGGGTGAAAATGCTGGATAAAATTGAAAAGATTGAGGTTAGGCAGGATGAGCGCAAAGATTTCGACATTCGTTTTAACATCCGGGTAACTCCGGGTAAGGTGATAGCGGATTTGAAGGATGTGACGAAATCGTATGGTGATTTAGAAATTTTAAAAACATCTCAGGCGCAAATTTTGCGGGGCGATAAAATTGCTTTGGTGGGTGCCAACGGAAAGGGGAAATCAACGGTATTGAGGATGGTGCATGGATCTGAGCCTGCTGGTGGGATCATTGAGCAAGGCTGGAATGTGGAATCTGCATTTTTTGCCCAGCACCAGTTGGAGGCCTTGAATTTGAAGAATGATTTGTTGAATGAATTGGCCACGGTGAGCGCCGAATACACAGATTGGGAGTTGAGGACGGTATTGGGTTGTTTCTTGTTCACCGGCGATGAGGTATTTAAAAAGGTTAAGGTATTGAGTGGTGGTGAAAAATCGAGGTTGGCTTTGGCCAAAACACTGATCACCCAATCCAATTTTTTGCTGTTGGATGAGCCCACGAACCACTTGGATATGTTTAGTACCGCGGTGTTGGCAGAATCATTGATTGACTATGCGGGCAGCTGCTTGTTTGTATCGCACGACAGAACTTTCATTAGTAAGGTGGCCAATAAAATTTGGTGGATTGAAGATGGCTATTTGAAAGAATATCCGGGCACTTTTGAGGAGTACAATGAATGGAATTCGCAGCGTGTGGCTGAAGATATGCGTTTGGCGAAGCTCGATGACGGCAAAAAGAAATCGGCCTCTGCGGCGGCGGTGACTGCCAATAAGCCCAATGCTTCAGTTGGTGCTGTAGCTGCTGTTAATGCCAGTGGTAAATCGTACAGTAAAAACGAGATCAAAAAGGTGGAGGATGCCATGAATTTGAAGGAGCAGGAAATGAACGCTTTGGCGGAAGAAAAAACGGCCCTTGAGGTACAGTTGCATTCGCCTGAGGTGGCAAGTTCTTTTGAGAAGGTGGCGAGAATTACAGAGTCTTATGAGTCAGTGAATGCGGCACATGCCATGGCGAAAGCGGCTTATGAACAGTTGTTTGAGGAGTGGATGATGATGCAAGATTCTTGATTTGGCCCTGAATTTGTTAAGTTTGTTTCGATGAGAACGAAAATTGGTTTGCTGTGCTTGGTATTTATGGCTTGTACGTGTTTGCTAAAGGCAAATACAGACAGTTCTTTGCGTTACAGCAATGCCATTTACGAATCAGACGTTAGAACGGTTCGGTTGTATCAAAAAAGCAGTGGTTTTGCGTTTCCGATTTTGACTTTGGGCGGACAGGATGGGTTGGTGTTGGAATTCGATCAAATTCGCAGCGAGCGTGATTTTTACCAGATTACGATGATTCATTGCGATGCAAATTGGCGTCCCAGCGGATTGTCGCGCACGCAAACGTTGGAGGGTATGGGTTACGACAACATTGAGAATGCCAGTTTCAGTAACGGCACTTTGATGCAATACACGCATTATTCGGTGGATGTACCTGGTGAACAATCTCGGCCCAAATTGTCGGGCAATTACTTGTTGGTTGTTTATCGGAATTTCAACGAATCGGATATCGTTTTATCGCGCAGAATGATGGTTTTACAATCTCAGGGTGCGGTGAATATGGTGTTATCTCAAAGTAAGCAGGTAGAGTTGAGAAGCACGCATCAGCAGGTGAATTTCAATTTTATAAAGAACGATGCTTACTTCATGCCAAATGCCATGCAGGATGTGAAGGCGGTGATTTTGCGCAATGGAGAGTGGATGTTTGGCATCGATGACTTGAAGCCCATGTTTATTGTAGGGAATGAGTTGCAGTATAACCATCAGCTTGGCAATCAGGTGGATGGGATGAATCAATATAGGTTTTTTGATATACGCAGTTTTCGGAGTTCTA
>CANHGC010000228.1 GCA_947460045.1 Bacteroidota bacterium
GAAACCTAATCTCCCGGTGGTAATGCACATGGGAACGGGTCACCCGTAATGGGAGTGCAAAGATACAGAAATAATTAATCTTCCGCAAACCCTTATCAATACAAAATGCCATTCCAATGGTCTAATCACATCACCGAAATCCTCATTATCAAGCTGGCGTTCATCACAGAAAAAGAATAATTTCGTCCCATGTTACATCCTTGGGTTGAATCGGTTCGCATCGCCTTTCAACAAGCCGAAAACCCCCACAACGCCGCGGCAATGTCGGCCTACATGAAAAATCATTTCCCCTTTCATGGCATCTCCTCACAGCATCGCGCCGAACTGCTGAAAGACCTTCTCAGCACCAACAACCTACCCAAACACGCCGACCTAAAACCCATCTGCGAACAACTGTGGCAATTGCCAGAACGTGAATACGCGTACGCAGCCCTATCTCTGTTGGCCAAATGCAACAAACTACTTCAACCCAGCGATTACCCGTGGCTCATCGAACTCATCACCCAAAGATCTTGGTGGGATTCTGTAGACACCCTGGCAGGTAACATGCTCAGCGGCATGGTGAATCGATACCCCACAACGCTATGGCCAATTTTTGAACCCTTGATTGCATCGAACAATTTTTGGCTCAATCGCACAGCCATCATCGTGCAACTCAAATCAAGAAACAACACCGATGTGGCATTTCTGAGCACCGCCATCCTCCCCCACATGCAAAACAAAGAGTTCTTCTTGCGAAAAGCCATTGGCTGGTCGCTCAGGCAATACGCCCGCCATAACCCCCAATGGGTGATCGATTTTGTGCAACAGCATCAAGAGCAACTCAGCGGTTTATCGAAAAGAGAGGCGCTGAAACGTTTGCAATAGAATGAGATAAAGAAAACATTTTCTGCAAAATCAGGCCACCACGCTGTAATTTTGTTCCATGGATTCGAACGAGCAACCCAACCCCGCGCAACTGCTCCACAACAAAGCCAAAGCAGCATTGGCATTGGGTGAAATTTACGAAGCCAATATCCTCATCCGAAAAGCGCTCGACTTGGATGCGAACGATGCCAACATCGCCTTGGCAAAACAAATCAAAACAGAAATCGGCCAGAAATCATTGGCCAAAGCCCAGCAACTCTTCGAAAAATCGCGCTACCCAGAAGCCCTCGAAGAAGCCCAAAAAGCCATTCATTGGATGCAACACGCCCCAGAAGCAGAAAACATCGTCCAACAAATCGAAGCCATTCAGAACAAAAAACGCCGCAACGGCAAAACATGGGTTTGGGTATTGGTCTTGTTTTTCATGGGTGCAATGGGCGCGATGGCCGTATACTATGGCAAATTCTCAGAGGAAAAAACCGCCTGGTCGCAAACCATCCAAGACGGTAGCATCGCCGCGTACCAAGCATTCATTCAAAAGTTTCCGAAAGGACAGTTTACGGATGAGGCCCGACAAACCATCAAAGAGCTCTATCAGAAAGATGAAGATTTGTGGCAATCGGCCATTCACCCGCCAGACAAATCCAACCTCGGCAGATATCTTTTGGCCATGGAAAACATCGGCGGAACCCACATCGAAGATGCAAAATGGCTCATCGATTCGTTGGATTTCGACATCGCCGTGAAGGAAAACAACCCCATGGCTTTGGAGAATTACGTCAAAAACCACCCACAAGGCACCTATGTGGCATCAGCCAGAAAACTCATGGCTACCCTGGTTACCGAAGACGATAAACAGCAAATCATCGCTCAACTCACCGGATTTTACAACGACTATGCCAAAGGAAACCACCGCAATTTGATTCAATATTTCATGGAGGTTACGCCGCGATTCATGGACAAGAAAATGATCGATCAAACCGATCTCTTGGCGCTATTCACTGAAAGTCAAGCCGATGTTGAGTCCGAAGAAATCCACATCGACACCACCAATTTCGCGATCACGAAAGACACATCTGGCGTGTTTACATGTAAGTTTTTGGTTGATTCGCAGCGAAAGGTGAAGAAAACCATTGAAGTATCCAAAAAACGTGGCCGTAAAACGATCACCAAAACCGAAACCCAGTGGATGCAGTATTATGCCAATCAAGCCGTAGAAGCGCGTTTGAACTCAGAGCTCAAAATCATCCATTATACGGTGCGATTGATAGGATCTCGAAAAGAAATCTTAGAAGACCAATAACATCAGGGCTCTTTACGGATGAGCGTAACTGTGCCATTCATCGTTTTGATGGGCGCCGATCCCAACCCGTATTTCAGGATATACACGTAAGTACCTGATGGCAAAATGGCGCCTTTGTTGTCTACCCGTCCGTTCCACGAAACCGCCGCATCCTTGCTCTGAAATACCTTCACCCCCCATCGATTGTATATCTGAATGTCAAACGCCGTACAACCTATACAAGGCACCCGAAATTCGTCGTTATACCCATCGCCCGGCTCAGACGGTGTAAACACATTGGCGATTTCAATGAGCGAATCGGGCTTTACCACCGGAGGCGGCACCACAAACGATTTACACACGGTATCGGCACACCCCACGGCGTCTGCCACTTCCAAACACACCCAATGCGTTCCTGGCGGATATTTCCTACAAATGGGATTGCTCGATGTGAGCGAGTCTGGCTTCAAAGCACCCCGAGGCACCGCAGTTGTGATGTCGTTTTTCTGCTGAAACCCCCAGCGCCACACACTGCCACCACCATCTTTTCGGGTAAAGCACACCAGTGGCGAAGCCGCAAGATCCATCGAAAAATCAGCCAAAGGAGCCGCTTGAATGGCCACAATTACCGAATCTTTTTTGGCCAAGGAGCAACTCCCCCATGCGTTCAAATACACTTTCACGTAAGTAATTTTCCCGGGGGTGGATGATTTCGGCAACAATTGCACCTGGGTGTTCAAGGCCGTTGGATTGGTCACTTTTGCCAACGAAGTATCGGCCAATGTCCATCGAAAACAAGGCGTACCCGATACCGTTCCAAACACTGAAAACGATGTTGCGCCGCACAATTTCAATACGGGTGTAGTCGCCTTCACCACGATCTTGGGCACGGGAATTCTGCAGCCATAGTTGGTGTATGAAGGCTGCCCAGAAAAGGTAAAATCCACCACTGCGCCATCCTCGGCACCCACCAATAAATTCTGTTTTCGCAAGGCACTTCGCTCATATTCTACGGTGTCGCCACAGCCCCCATAATTCAAAATCAACTCACGCGTTCCCGCCGTGCCACTGTGATTCACAAAATGACCGGCCGTATTTCCCTGCTTCTGCAACAGCACGTACAAGGTATCCTGTAAATCCGAAAAATCATGCGCGGAAGGGTTGAAAGATTCCGAAGTTATAATCAACACACGAGACCGCGCAGGCAGTTTGCCATTGCCATTCACCGCCACCAAATAGCCACACTGTCCGGCCGACTTTATGCTTTGATTCAGCTGCTTAATCTTGTTCGATGTGTTTGTGGTATAGGTTGCGAAGCCCAAAAACGGGTTCTGCGCATTCAAGCCCCAATTCACCCTGCCCGATATATATTTGGGTACTGAAATACCCGAGACATTGACATCCATCGGACCAACATCGAGACGAATCATTTCATTTTGGCCTTCGTTGTTGCCGTCGCAAGCATCAACCAGGATACTCA
>CANHGC010000229.1 GCA_947460045.1 Bacteroidota bacterium
TCGAGGGCTTCTTTGGTGAAAATGCCGCGCTTGGAGGGTTTGTAGCCTGAATAATCACCCGTGGGGATGTAATAGTAGGCATTGCCATCGGCAGAGGGGAAGGCCGGACCAATTTCATCGAACACAATGGTCTTTTTTTCTTCCTCGTAGCGCATCAGAATGCGAGAAGATTTGTGGTATTCAAAAATCACACGGTAATCTTCTGAAGGGTCTTCTAGGCCATCGCGGAAAAGGGGTGCGCCCCAAATGGGTTTGTAAACATTGGGTTCAGTGGCCTCTTCGTCTTTCTCGAAACTAAGTACATCGATGATGGATCGGTTGGAATTGATGTTGTGGCCATCGAATTGCATCACCACGAAATACTCTTTCTTTTTTACTTTGTGGGGGAAAATTTGGTAGTATAAGCCACCGATCCACTGACTGTTTTCGAGGGTGGTTTCTTTGGCGTCTTTGGGTAAATTTTGCGCGGTATCGTGAAGTGTATACAGGGCGATGCCGGCCTTGGTTTTGCGTTGTATCACGCCATAGTGGTGAAATACGCCATTTTTGAGGATGATGTTGTAGGTGAACAATCGCACCGAAGATTTTGGGTGTGAGGCCACGGCCACTGTGCTCATTCTGAGGTTGGCGAATTCGTATTCAAAGGATGCGGGATTGGCGAGTATGCCTAATAATTTTTCTTGCAGTTGGGTGGCCACAGAGATTTTGGCAGAGTCTGTGGTTGCGGAGATGACGTATGGAGCGATGGTGAGCAAGCTGTCTTCATCGGCTTGGAACGAGGATTCTGTTTGTGCGATGGCAGGGCTTGATAAGCTCGCGATGGACAAAAGTAGTGTGTGTAGGATCCTTTGAACGTTCATAGTTTGGTTGGGTAATGTTAAAACGAGGGTACGACAAAAATATTGAATTCTGGAAAAACAAAGAGGCCATCTTCTTCGTGATGGCCTCTTTGTTGGATGATGATTGATTGTATGGAATGATTAGCAGTTTTCAACCACAACGGCACTTGCGCCACCGCCGCCGTTGCAAATGGCTGCGCCACCGTATTTACCATTGTTTTGTTTGAGTACATGTAAAAGTGTCACCAAAATGCGTGCACCTGAAGCGCCCAATGGGTGTCCAAGCGCTACTGCACCACCGTTCACGTTCACTTTGCTGGCATCCAAGTTGAGCAATTTGTTGTTGGCCAAGGAAACCACTGAGAATGCTTCGTTCAATTCCACGAAATCGAGGTCGGCAACTGTGATTCCAGCGCGTTGAGCGGCAATGGGCAATGCTTTTGCAGGGGTGGTGGTGAACCACTCAGGGCTTTGTTCAGCATCTGCAAAACCGGTAAGTTTGGCCAATGGGGTGAGGCCGAGTTCTCTCATTTTTTCACCACTGATCAATACCAAAGCGGCGGCGCCATCGTTGATGGTGGATGCGTTGGCGGCGGTTACGGTACCGTCTTTTTGGAAAACGGCTCTCAAGCCAGGGATTTTATCGAAGCTTACATTTTTGTATTCTTCATCTTCGCTCACAACCACTTCCCCTTTGCGGGTTTGGATGGTAACGGGAACGATTTCGTCGTTGAATTTTCCGGCTTTCCAGGCTTCGGCAGCGCGGGTATAACTTTGGATGGCGTAATTGTCTTGGTCTTCGCGAGAAAAATTCATTTCTTTGGCGCACAATTCAGCACAGGTGCCCATCAAAGTTTTGTCGTAAGCGTCTGTAAGTCCATCGTTGATGATGCCATCGAGTGCTTGTACGTGACCGTAGCGATATCCACTGCGTGAGTTGGGCAGGTAATGCGGGGTTAAGCTCATGTTTTCCATACCGCCGGCTACAACGATGTGGTTGAGTCCCAACATGATGCTTTGTGCTCCCAAGGATACCGATTTAAGTCCGCTCGCACACACTTTGTTGATGGTGGTTGCGGGCACGTGATCACCGATGCCTGCGAATTTTGAAGCTTGACGGGCGGGGGCTTGACCCACACCGGCTTGAAGTACGCAGCCCATGAAAACTTCATCTACATGGTCTGGGTTAACACCGGCTTTTTCCAATGCGCCTTTGATGGCGATGGCGCCCAACTGGGTAGCTGGAACGCTAGAAAGGGCGCCGTTGAAACTTCCCATGGGGGTTCTGGCTGCCGCTACGATAAATACTTCTTTTGTCATATCAACTGTGGAAATGCAAAGATAAGTGATTGCAGATAATGGTGGATGATTGGGTGAGAATGGGTTAGTTTTGTGGGGTAAAAATTGATTGAGTGATAGTATTGATTGAGTCTTCGGCGGAATTTCCTTCTGTGGCGGTTTGCGACCTACAGGGTGGATTGGTATGGAATGAGGTTGGGGCAGATCGTCAGGCGCATGCGGAGCAGTTGCCCATGATGGTTCAGCGCGCGGTGGATGAGGTTCGGCGGTTAAATGATCAAATTTTGGCTGTGGGTTTTCAGGAAGGGCCTGGCAGTTATACCGGTTTGCGGATTGGCGTGAGTTTGGCCAAGGGGCTGTGTTATGGGTTGGGTGTGCCGTTGATTTCGATTTCTGGTTTTGAGGCGTTGGCGCGATTTGCTTTAGATCAACGGGTTGATAGTAAGGAAGTTTGGGTGATGATGGATGCCAGGAGGGATGAGGTATATGCTTTACATTGTTCGAGAGACAAAGGGATTATGGGGGGTGTGACGGCGGAGATATTGCCATCGGAACGTGTGAAAGACTATGGCGATGCCACTGTGTTTGTTGGCAATGCCAATGAAAAAGTAGAACGATTGTTGGCGGCCACAGATTCCATATTTTTGGATGAATCGCCCAGGGCGGCCATGATGTGTGGTATGGCCTGTGAGGCTTTTTCAAAATCAAATTTTGTGGATTTGGCCTATTACGAGCCTTACTATTTGAAGGATTTTGTGGCGGGTATCGGCAAGAAATTCAGTATTTAAAGGCGATTTTATGCGGGTGTTGTTCATCGATAACTTGGATAGTTTTACTTACAATTTGGTTCATTGCTTGGAAGTGGCGGGTGCGGAAGTGGTGGTTTTGCGCAATGAAGGGAAGGATTGGCCCGGGCTTTCAGTTTTGATGAACGACTGCGATGCTTGGGTGGTGGGGCCAGGTCCCGGACAGCCCCAAGATTATCCGCATTTGATGGGTGCTTTGCATGATTGGATTGGAAAAAAGCCCTTGCTGGGTGTTTGTTTGGGATTGCAGGCCATCGCACTGAATGGTGGCTGGCAGGTGGTGCATGGAAAGGTGCCGATGCATGGAAAATCGTCGTGGGTGGAACACAACGGACGTGGATTGTTTGCGCAATTGGCATCGCCCCTACAAGTGGGAAGATATCATTCTTTGGTGGTGCAATCGCCCTTAAATCCGGGGCAAAATGGCGTGGAGGGATTGGGCGTTGATGCGCGTTGTGGCGATGCGGTGATGGCTCTGAGCGATGAAAGAAAAGGGGTTTGGGCGGTGCAGTTTCATCCAGAAAGCGTGCTCACGCCGGAAGGACAGCAGATGATCAATCAGTGGCTGTTTTTGGCCGCGGCGTTCAATACGCTTCGAGCGATTTGGCCCGGAGAATACCCACACAGTGGATAAAGATCTTCTTCGTTGTTTCCGTGTTCGATGAATTCGTTGGGAATGCCCA
>CANHGC010000230.1 GCA_947460045.1 Bacteroidota bacterium
ACTTCAAAGGTCTGGATCCCAAGAATCGTCCGGAGCCAACGATGTTTGAAAACAGTTACAAGTATTCAGAGATGTTGGTTGAGAAGAACATTCAATTTCACAGTACTTGTGAGCATCATTTTGTGCCGATTTACGGTTTTGCTCATGTGGCATACATTTCTGGTGGCAAGGTGATTGGTTTGAGTAAATTGAACAGGATTGTTGATTATTTTGCTCGCAGGCCTCAGGTTCAGGAGCGAATGACCGTTCAGATTGCTCAGGAATTGAAGAAGGTGTTGGGTACGGAGGATGTGGCTGTGATTGTGGATGCCAAGCATATGTGTGTAGCTAGCAGGGGGATTAAAGACAGCAGTAGCAGTACGATTACCAGCAGTTTCCATGGTAAGTTTATGGATGCTTCTACGCGCGCCGAGTTGTTGAAATACATCGGTGGGTAATTGATAATGAACGAATTGAGAGGCTTTTTCGGAGGTTGATCTAGTAGATAAACAAAAAAGCAGCGAATTCGCTGCTTTTTTGTTTTTAAGTGGGCGACTAACCGGACTCGAACCGGCGACCCCTAGCGCCACAAGCTAGTGCTCTAACCACCTGAGCTATAACCGCCATTTATTGGACTGCAAAGATAATATTTTTTTGAATATTTTTCAATTTTCAGAAGAAGGTTTGTAAAAATTGCCAATAATTTGATGTCACGCCGTGGGGTATGTACTTTTGTTACATGCGTAATAACAAATCGGTATTGTGGTTAACGGGGTGGTATCCCAGTTCAGCGCATCCGGATGCAGGCAATTTTATCGTACGACATGCCAATGCATTTGTTCAATCGCAAGTAAATCGAGAACAATCGTTGGGTTTGGTGGTGGCACATTTTCCGGTGTATTCGTTTTGGAGGATGTTGAAGTATGGCAAAACGATGGTAAAACCTAAGCCAGAAGGTCAATTGATGGCGGGGGCGGAGTTGTTGTGGAGTCCAGTGCCGCAGTTTGGTGGTGGAATATTGGGTAGGTGGGTGAGTTATCAATATTACAAATGGCGGGTTGGTAGAGTGTTGAGGCAATGGGTTGTGGATAATGGGTTGCCGTTGGGCGTGCATGTGCATGCGGCCGACAAGGTAATGCGGGTGGTGCCCGGTTTTTTGGATTATTGTTTGGCGACGTTTGGTAAGCGATTGCCCTTGTGGTATACTGAACATTGGGCCATTTTTAACGAGGTGGTTTTTGATGGATTCGGCAAACGCAATGCGGTGTTTAAAGGTGATATGATTAAATTGTGGGGTAGGGTTGATGTTGCGGCACCTGTGAGTTTGCATTCACACGCTCAGATGCAGCGATATTTGGGAGGGGCTAAGCCGTTTGTACTGTTTCCCAATGTGGTGGATACGGGCGTTTTTCGAAAGATTTCGGGTTTGGAAGGGACGAAAGTGAATGAGGTATTTACGTTTTTGCATGTGTCGTCTTTGGAGCCCAGGAAAAACGTGGCGGGCATGTTGCGTGCTTTCGCCCAGTTGAAGTTGCAATTTCCGGGCGATGCGTTGGAATTGCGTGTTGTGGGTGGTGGTAGTGAGCGGTTTTTGAGTGAGGCAAGAACGGTGGCCGTGGCTTTGGGTTTGTTGCATGTGGAGAATCCGAGCATTCGATTTATGGGGAATTTGAATTCTGAGGCGGTGGCTTTAGAAATGCAAAAGGCCGATGTGTTGGTGTTGTTTTCGGAAATGGAAAATGCACCTTGCGTGATTTCGGAGGCGTTGTGTTGCGGGTTGCCGGTAATTTCCAGTGCTGTAGCGGGCATTCCAGAGATGCTAAATATTGAAAATGGTTTGATGGTTGATTTTGGGGATGAGAAGGGGTTGGTTGTGGCGATGGCAAAGGCCATTGAGGCGAATGGGACTTGGGATAGAGAAAAAATCGCAGATGCTGCTCAACGGATATATGGTATTGATGCAGTTGGGGGGATTTTGAACGAAAGCTATAGAAATTTGATGTAGGTATGTGTGGAATAGGTGGATGGATTGAATTTCAAGGGGTTCCGGCGGCGCGCATGCGCAGCGCCGGAGAGTTGATGGCGGATGCCATGAAACATCGAGGTCCGAATGGTTATGGGGTAGAGGTTTTTGGGGGCGACGAAAATGCATTTGCGATGCTGATGCACAGACGGCTATCGATTTTGGGCTTGGGCGATGACGGAAAGCAGCCCATGCAAAGTGCGGATGGTAGATATTGGATTTCTTTCAACGGTGAGATTTATAATTTTTTGGAGCTTGCCTCAGAATTTGGATTGACAACCAATACGGGCACAGATACTGAAGTTTTGTTGCAATTGTGGCAATTGAAAGGGGTTGAGGCCATTGCGCTTTTGGATGGTTTTTTCGCTTTTGCTATATGGGATACGGAACTGAAGGCGTTGACCTTGGCCAGAGACAAAACGGGGGTGAAGCCTTTGTATTATTATTTGGAACGGGATGGCGACAACAATGAACATTGCGTTAAATCCCTTTCGTTTGGCAGCGAAGATTTTGCGTTGAAGCAAGTTTTATATTCGCAGGGAATTGAGGTTTCATTGAGTGAGACAGCGTTGAAATCGCATTTGGAAGAGGGGGCATCGGACAGAAATATGTTATACAACGGAATGCTGGAGTTGGGCATGGGTTGTTATCTTACTTATTCATGTTTGAGTATGGATTCGAAGTTGAATCCTATTTCTGAATGGGGTCGTGTGATTGTTAAGCCATGGCATGGTGGTGAATATTTGAGATTGGATGATGGCGCGGGTTGGAAAAAACAGTTGGGATTAACGGAGGAGCCCGGGAATTATATCGAATTGTTGCGGTCGCAGTTGATGGCGGGTATGACAAAACGACTTCGCAGCGATGTGCCCATTGGGTTTGCGGTGAGTGGCGGGATCGACAGTGCTGCTTTGGTGGGGATGGCAAGGGAAATCATGGGGAAAGAAGCGCATTTGCATGTGTTTTCGGTGGTTGCGCCGGGGATGGATGGCGATGAAAGCGAATATCAGAAATCGGTGGTAGAACATGTGGGTGGAATTTGGCATAAGGTGGATGTTCGGGAGTTGGATGGGCAATATTTAGAAAGATATGTAAAGGCGACACATCGGATACCGGTGGCGTGGAATAATTTGGCTCATTTTGCATTGTGTGAGGCGGTGAAGGCAGCGGGGGTGACGGTGTTGTTTAATGGTCAAGGGGCGGATGAGTTGTTTGGCGGCTATCCCCATTACTACAAGGCGGCATTTTGGAATGAGAGTACTACGCTTTGGCCCGTTAGGAAGAAGTGGCCTGTGGGTTTTGCAGCGGCTGGTAAGCAGTGGTTCAAAGCGGTTTTGGGTAGTTTGGTTGGACGTAAGTTTGAAACATGCGTAGATGTGCTGATGCGCAAGGATTATTATGGTGAAAGGTTGACGCAATTGTTGCGTTTTGAGGATAGGAATGGCATGGCGGCGGGCATTGAATCGAGGAATCCATTTGCCGATGACTATCGCATGGCGGATGCTTGGTTGAACGCTTGGGGCGATGATACTTGGGATTTGGGTGGTTCACTCACGGCAAAGTTGGTGGATGGGTATTCCAAAGGATATTTGCG
>CANHGC010000231.1 GCA_947460045.1 Bacteroidota bacterium
TAAAGCCAGTCAGTGGTTTACGGTTGCGCTTTTTACCATTGCCATTGGTGCTGCGGCGTATTGGTGGGTGGTTGATGCAAGTAAGGTTTGGAAGGCGGTAACATCGATTTTGATTGTTGCTTGTCCTTGCGCATTGCTGTTGAGTGTGACGTTTACGCACGGACATCTTCTATCGGTTTTGGCAAAAAATGGTTTGTATGTGCGAGGGGCTGAGGTGTTGGAATCGTGGCGAAATGTGACGGTGGCGATCTTTGATAAAACGGGTACTTTGACTCACAGTGGCAGGCCCAAAATTTCTTTTCAGGGTGGTGAATTGAGTTCATCGGCGTGGGATGCGCTTGGGGCATTGGCTTTGGAGAGTTCGCATCCGTATGCGAGGAGGGTGGGACAGTGGCTTGATCGGATGCCTGTGCCCATTTCGGGTGTGGTTAATGTGGTTGGACAGGGTGTTGAGGGTAGTGTAGACGGGGTGAAATATCGATTGGGGAATAAGAGTTTTGTGGGGTTGAGTTCTGGGATGTCTGTTGGGGTGGATGGTTTGGTGAATCAAAATGGAATTGCTGTGGGTGGATTGGGTGAGGGTGTTTCAGCTTCGATGCGAAAGGGGGGCGATTTGGATGTTTCGGGCGGAAGTGAAATTTGGTGTTCGGTGGATGGCGTTGTGGTGGGCAAGTTTGTTTTGTTCAGTGCTTACAGGGATGGTTTGCGGGGGATGTTGCGCCGTTGGCGGGATGATGGCATAGTGGTGCATGTGGTGAGTGGCGATACGGCATCGGAGAAAATGGTTTTACAGGAATTGCTGCCCATGGGTTCTGTTTTAAAATTTGAGCAAAAGCCCCACCAAAAACAGGAAATTGTGAAGTCGTTGAAAGGCATGGGGGAGGTTGTTATGATGGTGGGCGATGGGTTGAACGATGCTGGGGCGTTGATGGAGGCGGATTTTGGCATTGCGGTGACTGAGGATATGGGGTATTTTTCACCCGGTTGCGATGCGATTTTGATGGGTGATTCTCTGCCCAAGTTGCATGCATTGTGGCGGATGGTACAGCGGGGTAAGCGGGTGATATGGTGGAGTTTTTTTCGTGAACATTTTGTATAATTTGGTGGGGTTGAGTTTTGCGGTGAGGGGCTATTTGAATCCCATGGTCGCGGCGATATTGATGCCGGCTAGTTCCATTAGCATTGTGTTGTTCACTTGGTTGGCTACGCGCTTTGGTAGTTGGCGAGAAGGCTTGCGGTGAGGGTGTTGTAGTCGTGTTCCAAAACATGATAATTGTCACGGATTGCGGTGAGGTATGTCATTGCGTGGCCATGAAAAAAACGGTCTTTTTGAGTCATTCAAACGGGTGATAAAATGTCGGTAGTAATTATTTTGATGATTTGCAGTATATGCGTGGCGGGTGGCTTTTTGGTGGCCTATTTGTGGAGTGTGAAACGGGGTCAATTCGATGATTTGGAGGCCAGTGGGTTTCGAATCTTGCATGATACCAAGCCTTTGGCTGATAAGGGGGAATTCCAAAATGATAAAAATTAATAATATATAACTCTATGCAACTAGAACGTTTTTCGTACGACAACAGAATTGTAAAGTGGTTTGCTACGGCGACCATTGTTTGGGGTGTTGTTGGATTCTTGGCGGGTCTGTTGATTGCTTTGCAATTGGCGTTTCCGGCATTGAATTTTGATTGGGCACCCACCACCTTTGGCCGCATGCGTCCTGTACACACCAATGCAGTGATTTTCGCATTTGTGGGTAACGGGATTTTTATGGGGGTGTATTATTCGTTGCAGCGATTGTGTAAGGCACGTTTGTACAGCGATTTGTTGGGTAAAATTCACTTTTGGGGATGGCAGTTGATCATTGTTTTTGGTGCGTTATCGCTTTGGATGGGCTATACCACGGGCAAGGAATATGCTGAGTTGGAGTGGCCATTGGATATCGCCATTACCTTGATTTGGGTGGTGTTTGGCGTGAATATGTTTGGAACCATTTTGAAGCGCAGGGAAGGTCATTTGTATGTGGCCATTTGGTTTTACATCGCGACTTGGGTTACTGTGGCGATGTTGCACATTGTGAATAGCATGGAGTTACCCATTGAGTTCATGAAGAGCTACAGTTGGTATGCGGGCGTTCAGGATGCGTTGGTACAGTGGTGGTATGGACACAATGCGGTGGCGTTTTTCTTAACCACGCCTTATTTGGGATTGATGTATTACTTCTTGCCGAAGGCGGCGAATCGTCCGGTTTATTCGTATCGGTTGTCGATCATTCACTTTTGGGCATTGATTTTCATTTATATCTGGGCGGGTCCGCATCATTTGTTGTATACGGCTTTGCCAGATTGGGCGCAGAGTTTGGGTGTGGTATTTTCGGTGATGTTGATCGCTCCGAGTTGGGGTGGTATGATCAATGGGTTGTTGACCTTGCGGGGTGCCTGGGATCGAGTGAGGGAGGATGCGGTGTTGAAGTTCATGGTGGTGGCGATTACGGCGTATGGTATGGCCACTTTTGAAGGGCCGATGTTGAGTTTGAAGAATGTGAATGCGATTTCTCACTTCAGCGATTGGACCATCGCCCACGTGCATGTTGGGGCTTTGGGGTGGAATGGGTTTTTAACGTTTGCGGTGTTGTATTGGTTGATACCCAGGATGTGGCGCACGGAGTTGTATAGTAAATCGTTGGCGAATGCGCACTTTTGGTTGGGTACATTGGGGATTGTGTTTTATGCGGTTCCGATGTACTGGGCTGGATTTACCCAGGCGTTGAATTGGAAGGCGTTTACGCCAGAGGGGGTATTGCAGTACAGTTTCTTGGATACGGTGAACATGATTGCGCCGATGTACATGTTGCGCAGTTTGGGTGGTTTGTTGTATTTGTTGGGGGCGTTGCTGATGGTGGTGAATATTTGGAAGACGGTGAAAAAGGGTCAATTCCAGGCGGAAGAAGAAGCGGAGGCGCCTGCATTGGTGAAAATCGAGGCACACAAGGGAGAGCATTGGCATCGATTCATCGAAAGGAAGCCATTACAGATGTTGTTTTGGAGCTTGGTGATGGTGGGCATTGGGGGTGCGATTGAATTGATTCCTACTTTTTTGGTGAAGGAGAATATCCCTACGATTTCGGCGGTGAAGCCATACAGTGCATTGGAATTGCACGGCAGGGATATTTACATTTCTGAGGGTTGTTATACTTGTCATTCGCAGATGGTGAGGCCGTTTCGGGACGAGGTGGTGAGGTATGGGGAATATTCGAAGGCGGGTGAATTTGTGTATGACCACCCCTTTCAGTGGGGCAGCAAGCGCACGGGTCCGGATTTGGCTCGTGTAGGAGGAAAGTATCCCAATTCGTGGCATTTCAATCACATGTATGAGCCCACGAGTACGAGTCCGAAGAGCATCATGCCGAGGTATACTTGGTTGTTGACTACGGGGATAGATATTATGCGTACGCCGAAGATGATTAAGGCGATGCAAACGTTGGGGGTGCCATATGAAAATGGGTATCACAATCGGGCCAATGGGGATTTGGATATTCAGGCGGGGGCGATTGCTGCGGATTTGATGAAGGAGAAGGAGATCAAGCAAATCA
>CANHGC010000232.1 GCA_947460045.1 Bacteroidota bacterium
ACAGCGAGGGTTGCGAAGAAACCACGTGGGGGGTAATGAGTTTTCTGCTATGCAATCCGATGGAGCGATCGGGCAGGGGTTCGGTTGCGCCGTATTTGAGATCGCCAAGTATGGGACAGCCCATTTTCGACAACTGTGCTCGGATTTGGTGAAAGCGACCGGTTTCGAGGGTGATTTCGTAGAGGGATCTGCCCGCAAAATTTTTGAGTAGTTTGTAATGTAAAACACCGGGTTTGGTGCCAGGTTTGTGGGTATTGTATGCGTGGGCCCTTTTGGTTTCGCTGTTTTTAAGCAGGTGGTGCGTGAGGGTGCCTTCTTCGTTTGGTAACGATTTTGTGGTGATGGCGTGGTAAATTTTGGTGTTTTTCTTTTCGCGAAAAATCTCATTCATCCGCGTGAGTGCTTTGGAGGTTTTCGCCAAAACAACTACGCCGCTTACGGGTCTATCCAATCGGTGTACCAGTCCAATAAAGGCTTTTCCTGGCTTGTTGTATTTTTGGGCAATGTAACGCTCTGCCAATTCCAATAAATGCGTGTCGCCGGTTAAATCACCTTGCACTGCCAACCCTGCGGGTTTGTTGATCACCAACAGGTGATTGTCTTCCCATAATACGTCTACCACGCTGCAAAGTTAATACTTAACACAGGAAGGTCGCAGTTTTGGATTTGAATTGCCCTATTTTTGCTATTTAATTCCATGCAAAACCCATTTAGGATCTACAAAATACAGATTGCCGAGACGTTGAAATTGGCTTATCCCATCATTTTGGGTCAATTGGGGATTATTTTGATGGGGGTTGCCGACACTTTGATGGTGGGTCCTTTGGGTTCCGAGGTGTTGGCGAGCGCAAACCAAGCGAACAATTTGTTTTTCATGGTGAGTGGACTCACTTTTGGTGTGTTGTTTTCGATCAGTACATTGGTGAGTATCAAGGTTGGACAAAAACGCGGGGCGGATGGTTTTATCACGTATCGGGCAGGGTTGGTGGTTGCATTGATTCTGTTTGTGTTTCAGTATTTGGTATTACAGGTTTTCGTACACAACTTTCATTGGTTGGGTCAAGACGCTGCGGTAACCCGTATGGCGCCCGGTTTATTGAACATATTGAGTTGGAGTATTTTGCCTTTGTTGATCAATGTGGTTACTCGTCAATTCACCGATGGGTTGGGACATACAAAAATTGCGATGCTCATCACCTTGGGTGGGTTGGGGTTGAATGTATTGCTGTGTTGGATGTTCATTTATGGGCATTGGGGTTTTGATCCGATGGGTTTAGAGGGGGCGGGATATGCCACCTTTTGGGCGCGCATGGTGATGGCTTTGGTGGGTTTGTGGTACGTGCGATATTCTGCATTTATGAAAAAGTACGTTCCTGCTAAGATGCCAAGTTGGGATAAAATCAAGGTGGAAATGCCCAGCATATGGAAGTTGGGATTGCCCGTGGCGCTGCAAACTTTTGCTGAATGGGCCTGTTTTGGTCTATCTGGCGTGATGGTGGGTTGGTACGGTTCGAAGCAATTGGCGGCGCATGCCGTGGCGTTGAACGTGGCATCGGTGACGTATATGGTTGTGAGCGGGATTGCGATGGCGGGTGCCATCATTGTTGGGAATTATTATGGTGAAAAAAATCGGACCAATATCCGACATGCTGCGCACGCGGTTTTATTGATTATTTGTGTGTTTGAGGTGGTGAATGCCTTGTTCTTTGTATTTGGTAACGAAGCGATTGCGTCTTTGTACGATGTGAAACCAGAGGTGATGCCAACGATTTTGCCATTGTTTATTTTGGCGGCTGTGTTTCAGTTGGCCGATGGGATTCAGGCTGGGGCGATGAACATGTTGCGCGGCATCAAGGATGTGAATTGGTCTTCTGGGTTGAGTATTTTGTCGTACTGGGTAATTTCATTACCATTGAGTTACGCTTTGGGCGTTTGGCAAGATTGGCAAGTGTATGGCATTTGGATAGGCTTTACGGTGGGATTGTTTGTGGCGGCAGGATTGGGTGTATGGCGTTTTTATTCTCACCTGAGGGTGTTGGATTTTGAAGAAGAAACAGAATTGCAATGATGAAGATAAAGGGATTTTTGGTATTGGCTTTTGTTTTGTGCTTCTCGGATTTGAGGGCCCAAGTATCGAGCAAAAAGTGGGACAACGTACTGATGATATCGGCCACTCCGGCGTGGAGTGTGGGATGGATTTCTGGTTATCAGCCTGATGTTGCTGGTGGATATACGGAGCAGCAGTTGGCGGACTCTTTTCGATTGTCGGATCGGAAATTACAAACGTTCAATTTTAATTTGCATTATTCGCGCAAGGTGAATGGGTTTACCCATTTTGTGACGGGTTTGAGCGTGGTGAATACGGGATTTACTCGCGTGAAAGACGGCGATATGTTCAAATATGTGGTACATCCAGATGTGGGAATCAATCCCAATTTGGTGTCTGCAGGATTGATGGAGGTGCAATACGAGTTCAGAAGTACGTATGCTGCGGCGATGTTTGCCATCGAAAAGCGTTTGGATGGATCTAAGTTCCAGATGCAATCGGCGAGTATGTGGTATCAGATAGGGGTTTTGCCTGCGTTGTTGTTTCGTCAGAATTTGCAGATACATACGGTGGGCTTTACGCTGCCGCAGGGGAATGATTTTACGGTGAAGGACTATGTGGCCAATACAGTGGATACCGGAGTGGTTTTAACGCCTTCTCAGGCGATTCGCGGGAATGCTTTCGTAACGGCGGCATTGCGGTTGGAGTACAATTTGGATCCGATGGTACACATTTATGCATCGCCACGGGTGATGATACCACTTTTGCCCAGTAACAAGGGGGTTCAAACTTATTGGTCGCCTCAATTGGGTTGTGAGTTCGGTCTGAGAATACCGCTCGATTAATTTTTTGAGGGTGTTACATGGGGAATCTCATGTTTGCATGGTGGTTGTTTGCGTGAAACGAAGAACCTGCCACTGAATAAACAGAAAAAGGCGGCCATTGGCCGCCCTTTTCTGTTTATTGAAATTTCTTGTTAAGGAAAATAGTCTACTTGGAAGTAGTATTTGTTTCCTTGGTGTTGAAATTATTTGCCATTCATTTTTGCACTGATGTATTCGCGGTTTAATGTAGCGATTACGCTCAATGGAATTTGTTTTGGACATTCAGCAGCACAAGCACCTGTATTGGTACAAGCACCAAATCCTTCTGCATCCATTTGATTTACCATGGCAACCACGCGTGATTGACGTTCTGGCTGACCTTGAGGCAACATGGCCAATTGGGTTACTTTGGCACCTACAAACAACATCGCTGAAGCATTTTTACATGCACTTACACAAGCGCCACATCCAATACAAGTTGCCGCTTCAAAAGCTTCGTCGGCAATTTCTTTGGGAACCAAAATTGAATTGGCATCTACGGCATTACCTGCATTGGTAGAAACAAATCCACCCGAGGCAATGATGCGGTCGAATGCGCTGCGGTTCACGGTAAGATCCTTGATCACAGGGAATCCGTTGGCTCTCCAAGGCTCTACTGTGATAGTATCGCCATCGTTGAAGCTACGCATGTGCAATTGACA
>CANHGC010000233.1 GCA_947460045.1 Bacteroidota bacterium
ACCTTTGATCGCCCCAGTGGTAGACCAAGAAGTGGCCGCAGGGTCCGTGTTATTCGTACCATCTGTATTCTTGGATTGAACCTCATACACCTGCCCCCTAGCCAAAGTTACTGTAAATGGCGTTCCAGCTGTTTTGCCACCTTTGGTATCTGCCGTAGGTGTGATTTCAACTTTCACATTTGCATCCATCCCTACAATCACGAATTCACTTTCTGCCCAACGATTCGATGTAGGGAAGCCCGCTGTTCCCGCATTGTTAGGAAAACTGGCAATGTAAAACTCTGGGGCAGATGGAATGCTTTCATAAGGCAACACAAACGTGGCATCAGAACGATTCAATTCCAAATTCAAACAGTATACATTCACTGGGTCTTTAGCCACAATTCGAAGTCCTTTCTTGCTATTCACATCCGCAGCGCCAAACTCAGAACCCGTTGGATAGTAATAGGTTCTATCTACCTCAATGCGGTTTACTTTGCCCGCTATGATGTTCACCGTTTGATTCGAGCCAGCCACACGCGGATTATCCAAAACCAATGTGGTATTTATCTCGGATGTAACAAACAGCAATAGCGTATCGGGCAAGCCGCCGCTCCGAGTTTCCATTTCCATGAAACTCATGTAAAAAGTTTTTCCTGTTGAAGTAATCTGTGCTGAAGCCTTTTCGATCCCAAAAGTCAAGAACGCAAGGAAAATAAAGGCAATTTTGTATAGTAATTTCATGCTAAATGATAATTCCGGTTATGTACATAGTACATAACGTCAAATGATTGAGTTTTGTTGCCTGGGATTCAAAAAAAATGGAGCATTTTAGCTACTTATTGACAATTGCCATACAATCAGGCAATTGCGCCACTGAAGACTATTTCATCGTTCCAATAAATCGCCACAAATTGACCGGCCGTCACCGCCTTGTCTGGTGCTGAAAAAACCACCTGAAAACCGCCTTCAATTTTTAGCAATTTACAGCCCACCAAAGCCTGCCTGTAACGAAACCTACACACCAATTCGGCAGAGTCCAAAACCGCCTCTTTCAAACTAGGTCTCACCCAATGTGCTTCCTCGTGCCTCACAAACAACCCGCTAGAAATCAAACCCCAGTGATTTTCACCCTGCCCTACGTAAATAACATTCTCATTCACATCGGTTTGCAATACAAACAATGGCAACGGTTTACCGCCAATTTGCAATCCCCTCCGCTGTCCGCGAGTATAAAAATGTGCACCATTGTGCTTGGCAATCACCTTTCCATCGCCCCGCTGAAATTGCGCATGCCACACCGAAGGATTCTCTATCCCATCACCCCGTAAAACCCTCTCTTTGTGAGCCATCACCGCTTCTGAATCCCTTTCGATCTCAATCACATCGCCCTCTTTCACACTCAACTGCTGCTGTAAAAAATCAGGCAGTCGCACATGACCAATGAAACACAACCCCTGGCTGTCTTTCTTCGCCGCATTCACCAAACCACCCGCCTCGGCCAATCTTCTCACCTCACTTTTTTCCAAATCGCCAATCGGGAACAACGCCTTCGACAATTGAAACTGATTGAGCTGACACAGAAAATAACTTTGATCCTTGTTGGCATCCCTGCCGCTCATCAAGCGATATTCGGTCACGCCATTCAATTCCACTGCCTCTTTTCGCACGTAGTGCCCCGTGGCCACAAAATCCGCCCCCAACTTCAAAGCCTCATCCAAAAATACATCAAACTTGATTTCACGATTGCACAACACATCCGGATTGGGCGTTCTGCCACGACCATATTCAGCGAACATATAATCCACGATACGCTCCTTGTACAGCTCACTCAAATCCAACACCTGAAACGGAATACCCAAATGTTCCGCCACCAACATCGCGTCTCGAGAATCGTCGATCCAAGGACATTCATCCTCCAACGTTACACTGGCATCGTTCCAATTCCGCATGAATAGGCCTATCACATCATGTCCTTGCTGTTTCAACAACAAAGCCACTACGGAGCTATCCACTCCACCACTCATTCCTACAACGATGCGAGCCATGCTACAAAGTTCGTAATAGTAATCGAGAATAAAGAATCTGTGTTCAATACTTACCCAAAAGCCTTCTCACCAACCATTCCCCCCCAAACATCAACGCCACGGCCAACAGCCAAATCACCGAATTCCACCAATGCCTATTCTCTGTTTTCCTGGTCAACACAGGTTTCATTACCATTTTCTTCTCCAACAACTCATTGAGTTCATCGCTGCGATTCAATGTCAAAAATGCACCACCCGTTCTATTCGAAACATCTCTCATCAAATCATGATTGGCCTGAGTGTTCAGCAGTTCAGATGGCTGATCAACAACAACAAAGCGCTTCTCATCTGCCGCTTTCATCGCTTTACAATTGGCCTTCAGAAGATACGTCCCCTCAATCATCGAAGGCAGCACAGATGTCCAACCCCCGCTGGTTTTGGTCAAATTCAACGACCTCGTCACGCCCGATTCATCCACCAACGCCAATTCCCGTTCCACCCGATCATCCAACGCACCCGAAGCATCCCTGCACAAAACCCGCACTACAGATTTATCGCGGACGTCTAACACATTCTCTCTCATCACAATTTCGATCGATTTTTTTCGGATTGAACCCATGGCCAAAAAACCCACGGTCCTTCGCATCCACGCATCAAACACTTTGGCCTCACCCGTAGACGACTTCTCTTGCATCCTCCATCGCCATATTCCCTCACCATAAAATTGGGCCGCAATCCCATTTTCACTTTGCCAATGCACCATCAATGGAACCGACGTCGTCATCCCCGCCCATCGCTGAAACAACAAAACTTCAGACCCCTCTTTCAGTGTGTTTTTTGATATCGGCACAGACACTGGCGGATAATTCAACCATTGTCGCTGCTCTTGCTCATCCAACGTCCACCCAGTATAATCCTGATTCCACGCCACCTGTGATTCTTGCCACCCCCTTGAAGCACTAACAGCACTGCCCGAAGTACCCAAGGCTTTCGCACAATTTGTCTCGTTTTGCGATGGAGAAGAGAACACCCAAATGGCTTTCCCCAAATTCAACCATCCACTCACCCTTTCTAAATCCTTGGCCGATTGAAAATCCCAGCCGTGTAGAATCATCACATCCGCTTTTCCATCGAATTTTTCTTTGTACACAGACTTTACCGCAAACTGTCCGCCCGATTCTAACGACGCCTTCATGGCAGAAATATCTGGATGGGGCGAACCAAAAACCAACGCAACTTCTTTGCGATCATCCACCACCTTCACTGCAATCGATCGCTTCTGATTCGTAGCATTCACATCCCCATCAGCGCCTAAAACTTCAATTGAAATGGGCAAAATACCCACCATAGCTGGCTTAATTTCAAACGAAAACCTACGCCAATCCAATGTATTCTGGGGCAACCAAACCTGGCTCATCACCTGATTACCCGCTTTCAATTGCACTGTTAAACTTTTCGATTTGAACAATTTGGCTTTCACCGCAACCTCCACCACAAACCGATTGCCAAAAAAAACTTCTTCATTGCAGTTCACCGACTCGATCACCAC
>CANHGC010000234.1 GCA_947460045.1 Bacteroidota bacterium
CATGCAAAAGAGATATCATAATTCTGGATTTAATTTGGGATTGAATGATCACTTTACAAGAAGCAATAAGTCCGGTAGTTTGCCCAATAAATCTGCCCATAAGGCGATTCAAAATCCAAACGCTCAATCATCGAAAATAGAATCCAATAAGTCAACGTTTGCTGAGGATAATATTCCATTTCAGGCTATTGATGTTCGTGATATCCAGGAAAGCGATGTGATACCTTTTGTGAACATCTCTACTGAAACCCCAATTTGTATTAACCCGTTAAATTCTGTGAGTCAATTTAAACTTATCAAAACTGGGGTTCATCAGGTTGGAGTGAAAAGTGTAAAAGCCAATGGTGTTGTCAATGGTGCCGCCTTAAAACCACTGAAAAAAAGTGCATCGTCTGAAGGTGGTGGTTCTGGTTCAAGAGGATTTGGTATTTTCTTGATAGTCGTGGGAATTATTGTTTTTCTCTTTGTTTCGCTTATTGTTGGATTGTTGTTGGCGTTGTTAGGGTTGGTTTTGATGGCCTCAGGAAAATCATCGAATTCACAACCTAGGGCTGCAGGTGAACCCGCTACAGAAGAAAAGAAAATAGAATATGTAGATGTTTTATACCTTCAAAATGGAAGTATTATTCGAGGTATGATTCTCGAACTAGTGCCCAATGTGCAGGTTAAAATTCAAACGAACGACGGCAGTGTTTTCGTTTATACAATGGATCAGGTGTTAAGAATTACCAAACAGCCCAAATAACCCCCAAAGGGATCTTTAGATTAGTTGGATGAACTGGAATAAGCTCACAAGCTTATCCTTTCGCGATGGGCTGAAATTGACCTATTCCGCAGCTGCAATCGTAAGGAGTTATGCGATTTTAATATTGGGTATATGGGTTTCTGAGCAGTTCCGAAGGCGATGGAACAGTCTGCAACGTTGAATTGAATAATCAGTTTTTCTTCAATGGGGCCAACAAGATGTAAAATATCCAAGCACCCCACGAAATGAAGAGCATGGCCAATATCCAGGCCAATTTCTCACTACCCGATGTTTTGGAGGAGTTGGCGATCATGAGAAGCGGTAGAAGCCAAATGAAAGCGTAGAATAACAATACGATAAGTTCCATACACGAACATATATTGGAAAATATGTTTTAAGAATGTTCTAAGAAAAAAAAATAAACCCATTGAAAATCAATGGGTTACGAACGAAAAAAGTGGAATTGGGGGGAATCGAACCCCCGTCCGGCTATGCGATCACTAGCGCTTTCTACATGTTTAGGGTTAGATTGATTTTCGGGATCGGGCCGGCTCTACCCTGGCCAACGTCGCTCCTTATCCAACTTTGTAATAAACCCCTGCATTGGCGCTTCGGGGCCATACCTGAGCGGGTCGACTACCCCTGACGAACATCGGCTCAGATAGAGACATTCGGGGTAGATGGCAATTACTTAATCATTCCGATTAGGCAGCCATGGCGTAGTTAGATTCGCCTCTTAATGGTTTGAAGGCTGAGATTTAGGTGCAAACCTCCCACGCACCACATGCTTACACTGCAACCAATCATCCCGTCGAATCCGGTCAATCCCATGCAATACTGCAAATTTCGGGTATTTTCTTTTGATTCCACGAAAAATTGTTTTAATTCGTGTCAAACACTTAAAGGATAAACAGATGAAAATGAGATTATTCGCCGTATTGGTTGTGGCTGCTGCCGCATTTCAAGGATGTACCTATGAGGAAGGTCCTGATTTCTCTTTGCGCTCTAAAGTGGGTCGGTTGGAAGGCCGCTGGAACAATACCTTTTTGGAAGGTGGCGCTGCCCCCAAAGCCGGAGACTCTGTGATTTATACTTTCGATAAAGAAAACAAGGGAACTGCCGTTACCAAGACCAAATTGTTTACCGGTAGCTTCAACGTGGCCACGGTGGATTTGGATTGGACATGGGGCGATACCAAAGAAAAGATTTCCCTCAAGCAAACTTGGGGCGGTGTGAATCTCGGCACCAAAGTCTATCGCATTTTGAGATTGACCAACAAAGAAATGTGGTTGGAAAATCCTGCGGATGTGACCAAGAAAATCGAATTCACCAAAATTGATTGATCCCGATTGCCCAAGGGCTTAGGGTCAAATGCTTTCGATGCGAAATCCTGCTTCCTGCACGGCTTGCATTACCTGTTGAGTTACCTCTGTTTCTGATTCATCGGTTTCAACGCTGAGGATTTTATCCGTTACCTCGGTGTTTACTTGCCAGCGATCCACGGTTTCTAAAGCGTTCAAAAATGGCGTTACCGACTTGATGCAGTTGCCGCAGTTGATGTTGGTTTTGAATTGTAATGTGTTCATTTTATTTTCTTTTGGCTAGCCAGAGGCTGTTAAGTACGACTGAAATGGAGCTAAACGACATGGCCGCGCCGGCGATCATGGGGTTGAGGGTAAAACCTGTGAAGGGGAAGAGCACGCCCATCGCCAAGGGAATAGAAAGTACGTTGTATCCAAAGGCCCAAAACAGGTTGAGGTGTATGGTAGATAGGGTTTGTTTTGACAGGTGGAGCGCTTGCGGAATGCCTGAAATTTTGCCCGCTGTGAGTGTGATGCTGGCCGATTCCATGGCCAATGCAGTGCCTGTACCCATGGCGAAACTCACATCCGCCTGAGCCAATGCTTGCGCGTCGTTGATACCATCGCCCACCATCGCTACGATGCCATTTTGTGATTGAAGGGTTTTGATGTAGTCTAATTTGGTGTTGGGCAATGCCTGAGCCACTACGTTTTGGATGTTGAGGGCCTGGGCGATGACTTGCGCCGTTTGGGGGTTGTCGCCCGTGAGCAAATGTACCCCAATGCCCTGATTTTGAATGTCTTGAATGGTGGCTAAAGCGTTTTCTTTGAGCGGGTCGGTGATGCCGATGACAGCCAAAATGTGGTTGTTGGCAGAAAGGGCCACCGTGGTTTGGGCTTGCTGAAGGAGTTGTATGGCCAAAGCATGGCTGTTTGGATTGATATCTGGGGGCGTTATTTGGGTGATCCAATCCCAGGATCCGAGTTGATAATTGGTGGCTTGAATTGTTGCGGTGATGCCATGTCCCGGTACATTCTGAAATGCTTCAATCAGTGGTAAAGGGCTTGTGGCGTTGGGCGATAGATTTTGCAGATGCTGTGCGATGGCGGCGGCGAGTGGGTGCTCTGATGATTTTTCGAGCTGATACAAAATGGTTAGAATGTCGGCCTGCGAATGATCTGCGTTGGGAAAGGTTTCTATTTGGGTAACGGTGGGTTTGCCCTGGGTGAGGGTGCCTGTTTTGTCGAAAACGATATCGGTTACCCGGTGAGCCAGTTCCAGGGCTTGCGCATCTTTGATGAGTATGCCCAGTTTTGCGCCTTTGCCGATGCCCACCATGAGCGCAGTTGGGGTTGCTAGTCCGAGTGCGCAAGGACAGGCGATGATGAGTACGTTGATGAATGTGGTGAGGGCAAATCCTTGTGGGGTATTGAATGGGAAGAGGTACCAGAACAGGGCGGAGGCGAGGGCGAGGGCCA
>CANHGC010000235.1 GCA_947460045.1 Bacteroidota bacterium
CCTGGCAAAAACGCGCCGGTGTAGTTTTTCCGTTCGATGAATTTGTGCACGGTCTCGCCATACGTATAGATACCGCTGATTACCACTGAACCAAACTCATCCTCAATCACAGTGGGCTCCATGAAAGGACGGGCACCACGTTTTACAGTTTCATTGAAACTCGCTGTTGCGTCATCCACCCACAAACTCAAAAACTTCACACCATCGCCGTGTTGGGCTTGATGTTTGGTGATATCGCTATAAGGATCCAAAGAAGTGGTTAACACCAATCTGATTTTTTCCTGTTGCAACACATAACTCGCACGATCTCTCACACCGGTTTCAGGGCCCGCATACGCCACCAACTTATAGCCCCATGCCATCTGATAATAGTATGCACTTTGCTTGGCGTTACCCACATAAAATTCTAAGTGATCGGTTCCGTTCAAGGGCAAAAAATCCACCTGGGTGGTTACTGTGTCTAAGGTTGATGTTTCCATGAGGTCAAAAGTTCAATAAATACAAATTTACGAAATCTCCATGGGAATTGCGCAAGATTACACCCCCAACCGATGGTTTGGGCCGATTTATTGGTAACGAGTCTTTAATTGGGGTCTACAACCACGTCGATGCGAACCGCCCGCCACAACAAATGGGCCAAGGCCGCTTCTCTGGCTTGTTGTACGAGGTGTTTGGCGGCATTCAATTTGGCCGATTCCCTTGGGATCTTCACCACAATTTGTTGAATGAACCGATTTTTTACACGGGCGACCGAAGGAACCTGGGGCCCCAGCACCAGGTTCCCCAATTGCTTCCGCAATTGGTCGGCCAGCCAACGGCTGGCCTCGGTCGCCACCTGGGCATCTAAATGCTTCACATCAATTTTTAACAGTTTTGTAAATGGTGGATACCCAAAAACTTCCCGTTGCTCCATCTCCGTTTCCATCAACCCCCTATAATCACCCGTTTTCAAAGCCTTCAACACCTCGTGTTCCGGCTGATACGTTTGAATCATCATCACCCCACGCTCCGCTCGCCGACCAATCCTACCTGCCAACTGCTGCAATTGCTGAAACGCCCGCTCATGACTTCTAAAATCTGGAATGTGCAGCAACATATCAGAATCAGGCACCACCACCAAACCAATGTTCTCTATATCAATGCCTTTGGCCAACAATTGCGTGCCCACCAAAATATCAATTTCTCCACGCTCAAACGCCAACAATATCCGCTGAAAATCATCCCGCTTGCGCATGCTCTGCTGATCAAACCGCCCCACCCTGGCCTTCGGGAACAACTGACTCAGCTCCTCCGCCAATTTCTCCGTCCCCGTGCCCTTCAGCCGTAAATCCTGCGAACCACAAGCCACACACTTCGATGGCACCACCTGCTGATAACCACAATAATTGCAACGCTGATTGTCTGAACTTTTGTAATAAGTTAAAGAAATATCACAGTTTTTACATTGCGATGTAAGTCCACAATCCCCACATTCAATATAGGGCACATATCCTTTGCGATTGTGATACACCACCACCCTTTGTTTCAAATCCATGGCCGATCGAATCGCCAGTTGCACCGGGTCCGAAAACAAGGCATTCATTTGACCCGCTTTCTTTAGCTCCCCCACGTTCAAATACATCAACTCCGCAGCCTTTCCCCCATCGTACTTCTCATTGAGCTCAGCCAACACCACCCGCTGCTGTTTCACCGCAAATTGCATCTCGTAACTCGGGGTAGCAGAACCCATCACAAACTTAGCATTGTGCAATTTCGCCAATTGAAATGCTGCATCTCTGCCATGATAAAACGGTTTTTTATCAAATTGCTTATAACTCGATTCATGCTCCTCATCCACCACAATCAACCCAAGATCGGTAAACGGAGCGAAAACTGCCCCTTTGGTACCCACAACAAATTGAATTTGATTCTTTAAAATGCGATCATACAGCTCTGTTCTTTCATGTGAACTGTAAAAATGGTGCCACACCCCAATCTCAACCGGTAAAAAGGCACTCATTTTGGCCACCAAATGCTCTGTAAGTGCCACCTCAGGCAGCAAATACAACACCTGCTTGCCACTGGCCAAAGCCTCTTTCACCAACTCCATGTAAATATGCGTTTTCCCCGATCCGGTCACACCAAACAACAAGGCAGGCTGCTGCGACTCAAAGGCGTTCCTCACCACATCCAAAGCGGTTTTTTGCAACGCGGTGAGCTGATAATCCTGCGCCACACCTCGAGTCACCTGCAGATGGTCGCGACGGCGCTTCACCAACGTCACAAAAGTCTTCTTCTCCAACTGTTTCAACACCGCTCGCTCAACCCCCATGCCCTTTACAATCGTCTCCACCGGCATCTCTCCCTTGCCCGTCCCCAACACATGCATCATTGCCTCGTATTGCTTCTGTGCCCTTCTCTCCATCACCCCCAACGCCGCATTCGCTCGTTCCGCATCGCCCCAAATCAACCCCAATTCCAAAAATTCTTCATACTTGGGTCGATAATTTTCTTTCAACTCCTCCTCCATCACCACCAACCCCCGTAAATACAGTGATTTCACGTGCTTCAACACATTCTTTACCGCCAATTTTTGATGGATTTCATCGAGCGATAACCCATCCTTATGTCCCAACAATTCCAAGATCTGCCATTCGATGCCCTCCAATTCAGAACGAATAACCGATTCCAAATCCGCATCGGGATGCAACAAAATCTTGGTTTCACTTTGCAATCGATACCCCGCCGGCAATGCCGTTGCCATTACCTCTCCCATGTAACACATGTAGTATTTGGCCACCCACTGCCAAAATTGCAGCTGACGGTGATTCACAATGGGCGCATCGTCTAACACATCCAATAAATAAGCCGCCTGATACCCCACAGGTGGAGAATCACTCAAACTCAAAATAATGCCTGCGTAAATCTTTTTTGGACCAAACTGCACCGCCACACGCAATCCCTCGTGAATCCAATCGTTCCAATCGTGCGGAACCCTGTACGTATAAGTCTTTGGCACCGGCACCGGCACCAAAACATGAGCAAAAAGGGTCTGCAATTCCGTCACTACCGCAAGTTACTAATAATTCCCGTGCCCCGTCCCAATTTCTATTGCAGCACGATGCTCAACAAATGAATCACCACCCCCAATTTCAAAAAAGAATCCAATACATCAATTTTGTGGGGATCGCGATTGAAAAAAATACCCCATGAAACCCAAAACGCCGTAAACAATGATACCCCAGAGATAATCAAGTAGTAATCCGGATGCCAATTGGGCAATACAGGATCTACCATCTGAATCCAATTCAACACCCAATACATCACAAAAAAGCCGGTATTCATGGCCACCAATCCCCATCGAGCCGTTTTCACGCCGGCCACCACCACCACCGTTTTATATCCAAAAATCAAATTGCCCTTGTGCCCAGCCATGTCCTTCACCACCTCGCGGGTAAATAACAAAATCGCCAAACTGCCGATGTAATAAAACATCCCCCAATGCCAATGTCCAAAATGAAACCAAATCGCTATCAAGG
>CANHGC010000236.1 GCA_947460045.1 Bacteroidota bacterium
CTGCCTTCTAAGCAGTAGGTCACAGGTTCGAATCCTGTCGGGGTCGCCCAGTATTGTGAAATCTCGGGGAGTAGCGCAGGCCGGTAGCGCACCTGGTTTGGGACCAGGGGGTCGCAGGTTCGAATCCTGTCTCCCCGACCACTTTCAAAGCCTCAAAGAAATTTGGGGCTTTTTTTTTGTGCTTAGACTTCCTCTTTTTGATGGGGTTTTCTTGAGTAATAAATTTCCTTTCAGAACGTAATTATTTTTTCTTTTTTGTTGATTGAACTATGTGTTCCGTAGGGTTTGATTTGTCGCCTAATAATTTTTTTGCATTACCCGAAGTCACTACCTTTTTTCCAGTTCTTGCTTCGAGTTCTTTCAAGGCAACTTTTGCAACATTGCCACCTTGTTTGGCTACTTTTTTGCTCGCCTCAAAATTTTCAGGTTCAATAGCGGCCGATATATCTTTGGTAGATGCTTCTGCCAACATGCTTAAAATCAACTCGGTATTGGTCATATTATCTCTCAGATTCTCTTTTTTTAAGCCCTTGAGAATTTTATACTCTTTGGTAGTTTTGTCGCTCCAAGCCTTGGTAATTATATCGGTTAACGTTGCGAACTGAACGCCTTCCTTTAGTCCTCTTTTTTTCCATTCATCGGTGAGTTCTTTGCGTATTTCAATACTTTTCAGTCGCTGGTTGATCCAGTTTTCCGAATACCCCAAATTCATATATTGCTCTAAAGCCCTGTCAATACTAAGTTCAGGATCTTGCATCTCATCCAATCTTTCGGCTGCCACTTTTGCCAACCAAAGTTTAAATGGCTCCGCTTTAGGCGACGGTATGGATTGAATTAAACGGAAAAGTTGTTCTGAATCTGCAACATCGGTTAAATAAAATTTCCCATCTGATGCTTTCATTTTCAGTTGACTACAATTTGTAGCCAACTGACTGCCTTCCACTTTCAATCTGGATTTTAAAACACTCCAATATTTCCTGGGATTCGGACTTTCAGTCAGAACAGAGACCACATCAACTATTGACATAAACCACTTTTCTTGTTCCGCGTCCCAAATACTGCGAACCACTTTCTGTTCAAATAATTTGATTTCATTTTTTACGGTCATAATCTTCGATTTAAACTACCTAATCATCTTTGTTTTTAAAGTATTCTTTGTAGAACAGGGTTTGTAAAACTGTAAGTACCTTCTTTATAACCAAATTTAATTACACTGCTCAAGTTTAATCAAAAGTATCCAAATAATTTTACCTAAGCCACACTTCGCAGGTTCGAATCCTGTCTCCCCGACCACTTTCAAAGCCTCAAAGAAATTTGGGGCTTTTTTTTATGGTTATTCGAGCAACGAAAATGACGTTTTGGGTGTTTTATACAATATGTCGGTAAAATTCAAACGCAATATCATCGTATTATTCACGATTTTCATTTCAATCACCACAATGAATTCATGTAAAAAGAAATGTAATTGTTCCGAGAATTATGATGCTACCCGGTTATACGACAAAGGCGACTTGGTTTTATATGACGGAAAGTGCTGGAAAGCAAGCAGCAGAGGCAGGGGTATTACACCTGGACCATGGCTGCAAGACGGTAACGATATCTGGAAAGAGTGTATTGAGTAATAGTATTCTCGTCACACTTCTATCCAATCCTCTTCCATTTTAACAATCATTGATTTAATCCCAAAACTGCCCACGAATTTTATCATCTTTGCACCGAAAGATGAAAGCGAGATTCGATGCTTTAACCGGGATACGCGCATTGGCAGTGAGTTTGGTTTTCATTTACCATAACAGGAAATTTTGGCGTGCCGATTTACACCCTGAACTGCTGCGGTTTGTCAATGAGTTTCATGTTGGAGTATCCATTTTTTTCGTTCTCAGTGGATTTCTACTCGCATACAGTTATGGCGATGGCCCTACTAAATCCCCGAAGGACTATGGCAAATACATCCTCGGTAGATCGGCCAGGGTTTTGCCCCTATACTGGTTTTTACTCACCCTGTATTACCTCGATCCGAAATTCGGAAAACTCAATTTCTCCGTTTTCACCTATTCCCTTTCGCATGGCCTATCGAACAAATTAAACTTAACGGCCATAGCACAATCGTGGAGCTTAACCGTTGAATTTTGCTTCTACCTACTGCTGCCATTTTTATATTGGATTGGAAAAAACAACTTCAAACGCCTCATTTTTACGCTCATTTCTCTTACCCTATTGGCATGGCTCATTGGATATTCATGGTTCCTGATCAATGGAAACCCCAGACAATTCTTGTATCCACTGAAATTCATTTTGGGGAGTACCTTTTTTGGACGGTGGCCTGAATTTATCCTGGGTTTGTTTTTGGCCAAAATGCTTTCCAACCCAACAAACCTCTATGCTGCATTTTGGAATTGGAAGCACAAAACCCACTTGGGTATAGCGGGTATCTTCACATGCTGCTACATCGGTGGCTTATTCCAACCCGATATTTTCCATCATGGCGCTGACCATCCCATCGGATTTGTGATATTCGCTTTTCTCTTACCAGTTTTTATCGCAAGTTTTATCGCCGGTTTGATATCTGAAACCACCATCGTTCAGCGATTTTTCAGCACCCGATTGTTAACCCTATTGGGGAATGCCTCCTTCGCCTTTTACTTGGTTCATATCAGTTACGTGAACATCAGAATTCGATGGATTTGGCTCGGTCCCGACAGGAACTTTCTAATTCTCTGGATCATCTCAATTTTCCTTTATTTGCTCATCGAAAAGCCAATAAACGACTTCGTAAAACGTAGATTTCTAAAAAAATCGGTCGTTTCGTAATTGGGTCGCGATTGTCCCGGATGTTGTTATTCATGGACTGAAGCAAAGCCCTGCATCATGCCTTTTCAACAAATAGGCTTAACAATGACCGACTCAATATCAATGACAAACTATTGATTTCATCCATAGTCGATTAATTTTGCCCCATGATCACCTACAACCCCAAAGATTGGTTCACTTTCATATTCAAGATTCACAAAGCAGAAACCATGAAACGTCTTTGGCCCCTGCTGTTGGGGGTTGGCTTCTACAGCGCAGGTTGGGCATACATCGAAACGGTGCTGTTCAAGGACTACAAAAGTGTTGCCATGGCCTCCAACATTGGGATCATCTACTCGATATTGGGCTTTACCCTGTCGTTGTTCCTGGTCTTCCGCACCAACACCGCCTACGATCGATGGTGGGATGGACGCAAACTTTGGGGAGAGCTCACCAATGCCATTCGCAACTTGTGCATTCACTTAAACGCGATCCTGCCCGCCGACGACACCGCCAGAAGACAATATTACCAAACGCTGTTGGGCATGTTTCCAGTGGCCTTGCGATTTCACCTGCAAGACAGAAAAATCCCTGCACACTTCTTCACAGAAATCTCAGGCAGCCACCCCGCTGCGCCGGATTTGAAGGAGATTAAATCGGCCCGCCATCAACCGCAGACCATCGCCAAGTTGTTTGTAGCGGCGCTAAAAACAGACATCAAACAC
>CANHGC010000237.1 GCA_947460045.1 Bacteroidota bacterium
CCCACAGTTTCTATCACGATTCGATCAAATTGGGCGTGTTTAAGCACGTCGCACACTTCAATGATACTTGCACTCAATCCACCCAGCGATCCCCTCGCTGAAAGGCTGCGGATGTATACCTTGGGGTCTAAAAACAACCCGGGCATCCTCAATCTATCGCCCAGGAGGGATCCCAAGTTGAAAGGACTGCTGGGGTCTACCGCTACAATGGCTGTACGCAGGTTTAATTGACTCCAATGCAGCACCAATGCATTTACCAAACTGCTTTTTCCAGCGCCCGGTGGGCCGGTAACGCCAATCACGGGTGTGTTTCCGCTGAGGTTTTCGAGCAGTTCTAATGAATTGGGATGTTGATTTTCCACCCAGCTGATGGCTCTTGCAATGGCCCTTTCATGACCTGATGCGATGAGTTCTGGGGTGGGGATGAACGACATACTGCGAAGATATTAAATAAAAATGGAGTGGAAGCCACAGATTCAACCCAGTGAATGTTGGGATGTATCGGATGCAAGGGGAATTAGTGCTTGTTTCTGGCGAATGGCAAGGCAGATAAAGGGGTGAAATTGCCTTGTAAATATTTTTGATATCCAGCCATCGCCACCATCGCCGCGTTGTCTGTGCAATATTCAAATGCTGGAATCCATGCGGGCACATTGTGTTTTTTACCCAATTCTAGCCAAGTATTGCGCAATTCGCTGTTGGCAGAAACCCCGCCGCTGAGGCCGATGGATGCGGGTTTATATTGTAAAAGGGCTTTGTTCATTCGCTTCATCAAACTCACAATGATTTGCCGTTGATACGAAGCACATACATGGTTGATGTTGTTTTCTAGGAATTTAGGGTCCAATTTCTGTTGGTCGCGCAAGAAATACAACAACGATGTTTTGATGCCCGAAAAACTAAAATTTAGGCCTTCGGTCTGACTATCGGGGAAAGAATACAATTGCGGGTTGCCTTCTTTGGCCAAGCGATCTACCATGGGTCCGCCGGGATAGCCGAGTCCCATGAGTTTTGCGGCTTTGTCGAATGCCTCGCCTGCCGCATCGTCTTGGGTGGTGCCCACTATTTCCATGTCTAGCATGGATCGAACAAGAATAATCTGGGTATGTCCGCCACTCACGAGCAAACAGAGCATGGGGAGCTCAACGGGATTGTCGATGAACAACGCCGCCACATGCGCCTCCAAGTGATTGACACCCACCATTGGCAATTGGTGGGCGATGCACAAACCTTTGGCCACATTGGTGCCAACGAGCAGGGAGCCCATGAGACCTGGTCCTTGGGTGACGGCAATGGCGGATAGGTCAGCCGTGGTGATGTTGGCTTTTTTGAGGGCCGTTTCAATTACGGGGATGATGTTGCTTTGGTGAGCCCTGGAGGCCAATTCAGGTACTACGCCTCCGTATTGTTCATGCACGGTTTGACTGGCCGTGATGTTGGCAAGGATTTTGCCATCGCACAGTATGGCTGCCGCTGTATCGTCACAACTGCTTTCAATGCCCAAAATAATGGAGGGCTTGGTATTTGGTGGATTCAGTGGGGCCGTCAAAATTTAAATTTGAGAGATTGAAAAATAAGCCCACAAAACTACGGAAGTTTTTGCTTCTGATGTTGCTGTCGTTTCTGTTGTTAACAGGAGCTGCAGTTGTTTTGTCGCGCAATCATTGGGTACAGAATTATATCGTACAACGTTTGGTGAATCAGCTGTCGTCTGAACTCAAAACGAAAGTGGAAATTGGGTATGTGGAGATTGATTTTTTGCGAAATATTCACTTGGAACGCTTGAGGATCTATGACTTAGAGAAGGATACGCTCATTGAGGTGCGGAAATTTGAAGCCAAATTGGCTAGAGTGGATTTCAATAAAAAGGAAGTGATCCTGAGCGATGTAGAGTTGTACAAGGGGCTATTTAAGCTGGGGTATCACACCGCCAAAAGCGATTTGAATATTGATTTCTTGGTGGATTACTTCACGCCAAAATCAACGGTAAGTACACCGGGCAAAGTATGGGACATTCGGATGACCGATGCAAAACTGCATGAAACCGACTTTGTGTATTTCAACAAAACCCATCGAGCAGCGGATCGGTATTTTGATCCTGACTACATGAGTTTTGCAAAAATCCATGCAGAATTGGATTCTGTGATCATCGGAGAACCTTGGTTTGGTGCGCGGTTGAGGAATGTTTCGTTCAAGGAAAGGAGTGGTTTGGAGGTGGTAAGTGGGTCGCTGAACGCACTCGTAGATCGCCGTCACATGTTGTTTTCGAATATGCTCATCAAAACACCGAAAAGTGTGTTGGGGGATCGGTTTGAGTTGAGATATCGCTCCATGAAAGATTTTGCGGATATTTTTCACAAGGTAATTTTTGATTTTAGGATCAGTAAATCGTCGTTGGCGGTTGAAGAATTGTTGGCTTTTCATCCCTGGTTCGAGGGGCGGTCATTGCCCACCTTTGTGAATGCCCATGCCGTGGGTACCATGGCGCGCTTGGAAGTGCCCTCATTTTTGATAGAATCCTTGACCGATCAAACCCGATTGAAAGGCAGCGGCGAAGTGCAGAATTTACATGATTTGGATCATTTTCAGTATCAGCTCAATTTTGATGATGCCCGCGTTTCATTGGCCGATGTGAAGGAGGTGATTTATGAATTGGATTCGGTGCCGCAACTGAATAGAATTGAGGCGGTGGATGTAGTTGGTGTTTTGAATGGGTCTCTCAATGATGTGAGTTTTGATGGTGATTTGGATGCAAATCCCGGTCATTTTGCTGGTCATTTTCTGTTCGATTTCACCGAGAGCATTGAACAAATGGCTTATGATGTGGAAGGTGAATTGTTGGGATGGGATGTGGGTTCGTTGCTGGGAGGGGCTGTTGACGCTGGTATCGGAGATGCCCATGTCTTGATTACGGGTGTTGGGCTTTCTTCACAAACGGTGGAAGCAGAAATGGAGTTGTTGTTGAAGAAGTATTCCATCATGGGCAGGGATTTGGGCGATGTGAAACTGAAAGGAAGCATCGAACCGAAAGAATTTTTGGTTGATTTGAAATCAACGGACCCGTCGTTTGCCTTTGAATTGGATGCCGCCGTATTGGGTTGGTCGGATAAGCCCAATTTGGATGTGAACTTGTATGCGAGTGAAATGCGTTTCGATGGTTTGGGTTTGGAATCGTTGCCATTGACCTTTAGTGGCAGCGCGTCATTGATTTATGGTGGAGACGATTTGAACAGCGCCAATGCAACCTTGGAGGTGAATCAATTGGTGGCCGACCACGGAAGCATTCGATATTTTTGTAATAGCCAGCAAGTGGTGAAGGCCGAAAATGGGGGTTGGCAGTTTTCTGGGGATTGGTTCAATGGGTCTATCAGCAAGGGCTTTGACGTTTCCGAAACGAAGCAAGTGGCCCAATTGCTTTTGCACAATGCGGTTCCTGAAAGGTTTGATGCGCCGAAAGGATTTGTGCCACAGGATTTTGATTTCGACTTGCAATTGATCC
>CANHGC010000238.1 GCA_947460045.1 Bacteroidota bacterium
AGGCTTCGGAAACCACGAGGATGGGGTATCCATCGGCGAGGCTTACGTGGTGGGTGTTCTGAGGGTTGGGTTGATACTCTGGCGGCAAGGGTCTGTTGGCGTGATCCGGCTGGTAAACCAGGGATACATCGCGCTGTAGTTTTTGAGAAAACCATTGATTGATGTGGGATGGCGCTGATAACACTTCAACGGAATCATCCCACACGTTGGCGGTTAGGGTTTGATGGTTTTGGTGGCTGAGCGATAGCGGAATGGCCAGGGTATCGCCCTGAAACGTGACCATAAAGCCGGTCTGGTCTGCGTTGTAAGCGAGGTGAAATTGTCCCAATTCGGGTGTTTGTCGTTGCGTGAGAAACTTCCCCTCAGCCGAAACCAACATATACCTGCGATCGTGTTGGAGTCCGCGCATCCCCACTTCGGCATCGCCCAGAGACATGCCACCCATGGATTTGATGGGGTAGATATAGATGGCGGTGATGCGGGGCGTTGGCATGGAACGTTGTTGATTCAAAAGTAAATGGAAGTTTTTGAGTAATTTGCTGCCGATGAAAAAGATTTCTTGGTTCGGTGGGCGGTTGGTGATAGGGGTGCTTGGGTTTTTGACGATGGATCCGTTGTTGGCGCAGGGCATTCGGGGCACGCGAGCGGATGGGCCCATTTCTTTGGATAGGTTGATGTTTAAGCAATTGTTTGATTTGTCGTTAACCGATGGCCATGCCTACAAGCGATTGGGGGAGTTGTGTAAGGGGGTTGGGCCGAGATTGAGTGGGTCAGACAATGCCGAGAGGGGAATTGTTTGGGCGGTGGATATGTTGAAATCGTACCGTTTCGATACAGTGTTTACGCAGCCGGTGATGGTGCCAAGGTGGGAGCGGGGCGATGTGGAGGCGGTTGAACTGGTATCGCCATGGCTCACGGATAAGCTTAAGCGGGGTAAGTTGGCGGCCGATTATGACTGTGAGGCGTTTGTGGAGGCGAATCCCAAGCCACAGAAAATGTATGCGTTGAATGCGTGTGCTTTGGGTGGCTCTGTGGGCGGAAAGGTGACAGGCGCGTTGGTGGTTGTGGATGGGATGAAGGCGTTGGACAGCATGGGTAAATTGGGGTTGTTGAAGGGCAAGATTGTGTTGCTGAATCGGGCGTTTGATCAAACGTTGTTGAATACATTTCAGGCTTATGGGGGTTGTGTGAATCAGCGCGTGAATGGCAGTGTGAGTGCGAAGTATGGGGCTGTGGCGGTGTTGGTGAGGAGTATGAGCAATAAGTGCGATTTGCATCCGCATACGGGGGTTACGCATTATGAGGAGGGGGTGGCGAAGGTACCCATGGTGGCGGTGGCTACGGCGGTGGCGGATTTGTTGGAAGATGTGTGCGTGAACGATGCCAAGCACCAGGTGACGGTGAATTTGGGGTGTAAGACGTTGGACGACCGGATGAGCGCGAACGTGGTGGCGAGTTCAATGGGTTCTGTATATCCGGAGAAGATTATTGCTTTTGGTGGACATTTTGATAGTTGGGATGAGGGAGAGGGTGCGCACGACGATGGGGCGGGGTGCATGCATGCCTTTGAAGCGCTGCGGTTGTTGAAGGAGATTGGTTATACGCCCAAGCATACGTTGCGATGCGTTTTTTGGATCAACGAGGAAAATGGCTTGCGCGGTGGAACGGAATACGCTCGCTTGGCCCAGGTGTTGGGCGAGGAACATGTAGCGGCGTTGGAGAGCGATCGCGGGGGCTTTGTACCTAGGGGCTTTGGGGTGGATACGTCGTTTTTATTGAAGCTATCGAAATATCAAAAATGGTTGGATGCCTATGGGATTGGTGAGATTGAGCGGGGTGGTGGTGGTGCCGATATCGGACCGCTGAAAAAGGTGAACCCCAATACGGTATTTGTGGGGTTCATTCCTGATTCACAGCGGTATTTTGATGTGCATCACGCAGAAACAGACGTGTTTGAGAATGTGAACAAGCGCGAATTGCAGTTGGGAGCGGCCGCCGTAGCAGCGATGATTTACATTTTAGACCAAGAGTTGGATTGAGGTTATGGCTGAAGTCGAATCAGTTTTATGATGCGCTCAATCATATCGATGGGAACAGTTTCGGATTCTGTGGCGTTGGCTTGTTGAGGGTGGGGATGGCCATTGCCGAAGTATTTTTCGGTGAGCTTTTCTTTGATTTCTTGCTTCTTGGCATCGTCGAGTAGCTCAATGAACGGCTCAATGGAAACCAATTCTACGGCGGCGGTTTCACGCTGATGGGCTAGATTTCGGTGCTTGCTTGATTCACGCGCTGCATAGGTTGCGGGGTAGATGAAGATGGAAATGGAGAGGAGTCGCAGGGCGTATCGCTGCCAGTTGAATTCGCCTTGGCTAGACCAAATCATGGCCAGGATGAAAATGCAAATGATGAGCATGAGGCTGAGTGATATCCAACGAAATAGATTTGCTGTTTTGGTGTGTTTGGACGCGGTATCTAAATAGTGGGCTGCGGTGCCTTCTTGACCGATCACGTTGAGCATCTGTCGGGCCTTGTCGCGCTTCTCCATGATCTCATCGATCAGGAGGTCTACGCGCGTGGCAAATTCAGTTTTGGTTTCTTCGAACTGTTGTTTTTGCGCATTGCTGATGAGTATGCCCCTTTGTTCAAATTCCTGCTGAATGCCTTGGAGATAATTCCTAAAGTCATTGGCGATTTCTTGGGTTTGGTTTTGTTGATCGGCGAGTTGGGTTTTTAGAGAATCAATGATGTTGTTTTGGCCCATGAATTGGGTGTGGCTTACATCAATGTCTTTGTTTAACTGGGCGATGGATTCGTTGATGGCAGCGATTTTGGTTTCGATGAAATCACTATAATTGGCATTGATTTCACTGAAGTTGAATTCGGCTTTGTTTAAAATGATGGGGATGTTTCTCACAAAAGGCATCGAATTGTTGATGTTCTGCTGAACCGCTTGCAATCGCCCGGTGTTGTTATCGGTTAGATATTCTGTGAGGTGGGTAAGCGTGCTTTGTAATTCGTTTTGAATGGCATTGAGTTCGTCTGTATTTACCAATGCGTGGATGGCCAATCCCAATCGATCGTTGAGGAATTGGTAGAATGTTTTTATGATGAGTAGTAAGTCCGCATCAATCTTTTCTTTGGTTTTTGAGTCGTTGCAACGCGATTTGAGTTCCAGAATTTTTTGATGGATGGGGTGGTTTTTGAATTCTAAGGTTTTCATAACAACCGCAAGAAAATATCGAGCGGGAAATGCTGAAAATGCTCAGTGTTTCAAAAGCGGAATGGCGCGTTTAAAAAATCGCAGTAGGGGTTTCAATATGGAGAATCAATCAGGTGGGCTTGAATTTCGCCGCGTTTCAATTTTTCGATATATTCTGTGGCGCTCATGCCAGTATGTTTTTTAAATACATTGAAAAAGGTGATTCTGGAGGCAAATCCCGACTCTTGACCGAT
>CANHGC010000239.1 GCA_947460045.1 Bacteroidota bacterium
ATGAAGAGCATGCCACCACCCACACCCAGGAGGCCTGCCAAGAAACCACCCATCGATCCACACAAAAGGAGGATGAGGAAAGAAAATAGGATGGTTATGGTTGGTTCAGCGGTCATTTTGGGGGACTCAACAATTGCTGGTACTCTGATGAATTGAACAGTAGATTGGCGGCTTCTTTGGTTTCAGTATCGTATTCCAACCACTGTTTGAAGAACTGCATTTTCTTCAATTTGCGTTGCATCATTTCTTTGTTGAGCATGCGTTTGATCACTTCTTTGTTGGCCAAAATATCTGCTTTCAGGTTGGCGGAGAGTGTATTGTTGTTGATTCGAATGCCGCTGATTTTTTGGATAAAGAGGGTGTCATCGTACATCGAACCCAGTGATTGTTTGAATTTAACTTGAAGTGCTAGTTCACTTTTTTTGATTGCAAAGGCCAGGAATTGATTGAATTGTTGATCGGTAATGGCCTGGAACAGGGTGTCGGGTTTGGCATTGTATTGCTCATTGGCCCAATCGAAGAGGATCCATTCTTTTTCCAACCATTTTAGCACGGCGATGCCTTGATAGGGGTCGAGGAATTTGTCGGGATCGATGCCGCCCCCTTCGTATACGGTTCTGCCGTTGGCGGTTTTAAATTTCCGTTTTTGTTCTTTGTTGAGGGATTTCGCCTGTCCGGCTTCATCGCGGTTGTTGTATTGCAACTTTTGGATGCATCTGCCGCTGGGGGTATAATATTTGGCGGTGGTGAGTTTCATTTGGGTTCGGTAGGGAAGGCTCACATAATTTTGCACGAGGCCTTTTCCGAACGATGTTTGACCCATAACCACTGCGCGATCCATGTCTTGCAGGCTGCCGCTCACCACTTCCGATGCGGAGGCAGATCGTTCATTCACAAGCACAACGAGGGGCAAGTTTGGGGCGATGGCTTTATTTGGGGTGAACCAATTGGTGGGCCCTGTTACATTTTGGCCTTTGAGGGTAACCACTGATTTGTTTTCACCCACGAAAAGTCCAACGATTTGAACGGCTTCATTGAGCAGTCCACCTCCATTGTCGCGCAGGTCGAGGATGATGCCTTTCAATTGGGTTTGTTCCATCATTTTTTTGATGGAGGATTCAATTTCTTTGGAGGCATTTTGTTCAAATTCTTCCAGTTTGATGTAGGCGATGTTGCCTTGAAATAGTCCGCTGTAGGATACTGAATTGGATTTGATGGCCATGCGGGTGATGGTTTTTTCTATGGCCGTACCATTTCTACTAAGAGAGATTTTAAAGGTGGTATTTGGTGCGCCACGCACGAGGGTGAGCAGTTCTTCGGTGGATTTGTCTTTGAGCGACAATTGGTTGATGTGTGTGATTTGATCGCCCAGTCTCACATCGGCCAAATCAAAAGCATAACCTTCTTCGATGAGATCAACGGTGGGGAAGTGATTTCGGATGGTGATTTTGCAGCCCACGCCACCGTACTGACCTTGGCGTTCCATGAGGGCTTCTTCGGCTTGGTATTCGGAGAAAAAGTTGGTGTATGGGTCTAGGGATTTAAGCATCGCATCGATGCCGGTTTTCATGAGTTTGCCGGGTTCAACTTCATCCACGTAGGTGGTGCCGAGCTCTTTGTAGAGTGCGGTGAAAATTTCTATGTTTTTGGAGTATTCAAAGAGGTTGTCAACCACTTTGTTGCCTTGACTAAGGAGGAGAGCAGAAACACACAGAATGAGCCATTTGGGCAATCGAATCACCATGTATCAAAGATACGAAAATCCCTATTATTTGGCACTGATTGCGGCTTGGAAATCCTTGCCGGTTGGGCCTTCGAAAATCTCTAAATCGAAACTGGGTATGGTGGCCAAGACGTGATCGAAGATATCTGCGGCGATGGTTTCGTGGTCTACCCATTCTTTATCGAGGGTGAAGCAGTATATTTCGAGTGGAAGTCCTTTGTCTGTGGGGGGCAATTGTCTCACCATCATGGTGAGTTCTTTGTTCACTTTTGGGTGTTTTTGGATGTAATTGCTGAGGTATTCCCTGAAAATACCCACATTGGTGAGGTTTCTGCCGTTGGCTAAAACGGATTTATTGATCTTATGTGTGGCGTTATATTGGTTAATTTCAGACTCTTTTTGGGTAACATAATCGCGAATGAGATCAATTTTTTTGAAATGTTCTAAAGTTTCGGGGGTACAGAATTTGATGCTCGAAATTTTGATGTTCACGGCCCTTTTCATTCTCCGACCTTCACTTTCTTCCATGCCCCTCCAGTTTTTGAATGCGTCGTTGATGAGCACGTAGGTGGGGATGGTGGTTACGGTGTTGTCCCAGTTTTTCACTTTGATGGTGGTGAGGTTGATTTCAACCACATGGCCATCGGCGCCGTATTTGGGCACTTCGATCCAGTCATCGATTCGAACAATGTCGTTGCCCGAAATTTGGATGGATGCCACTAGGCCCAAAATGGTATCGCGGAAGGTGAGTATAATAAGGGCAGACAGCGCACCGAAGGCTGTGAGGAGTGTCCAGAGGGGTTTGTTGGTTACTTGGCTGATGATAAACAGGATGCCCACCAGGTAGTTGATGATGTTGAGCAGTTGGGTATAGGAGCCAATGGGTTTGTCTTTGAAGTCTTCGGAATTGAGCAGCAGTGTTTTGGCGGCACGAAGTACGGCTTGCACAAAGAAGATGATGGCGATGATGATGTAAATATCAACCAGTTTTTGTAGGGGCGATATCAGGGTGTCATAATCTTGAAAGACAAAGGTTAGGCCTTCTTTGGCGACCAATGCGGGAACCACATGTGCCAGGTGTTTGAACACCCGCATTTCAACGAGGATATCATCGTAGGGGTTGTTGCTGCGTTTGGCGTAACGGGCAACGATGTTGAGGATGATGTTGCGAGAGATATAATCGATAAGGGCAACGACCAAGATCAAACCCAAGCCCAGGATCACCAAATGAAGGTAGTAGCAAGATTCAGGACTCGCTCCGGTTTCGCTGAGCCAGTGCATCAACCATTGAGAGAATCGCGTTTGGTAACTCATGTATGCGAAGATAAACGCAGAGTGAAGAATTTTTTACTGTTACGAAATGGGAATTTTGGTGGTCCCGACAGGAATCGAACCTGTATCTAATGCTCCGGAGGCATTCGTAGTATCCATTCTACTACGGGACCATGATAAAGAACCAAAATATTGGGGTTGCAAAGATAATGCAAAGGGGCGGCCATTTCGGCCGCCCCTTTGAAATTATTGGGGAAATACCGACCCATTATGGGTTTGCTGTGCTTGCTCTGATAGGATTTGATGGGCGGTGGCCTTGAGGTGTTTGATGTGGGATTTAACACCATCGATGAAGGTGAAAGATTTATACCAATGCCCTACGTTGTTCTCAACCAAGGTTTCGCGAATGATTTTGGTTATTGCTGGGTAGTGGATATGACAAACATCAGGGAA
>CANHGC010000240.1 GCA_947460045.1 Bacteroidota bacterium
CTGATATAGAGTGCGGAGGTGAGTTTTCCGCTTTCAACGAGCATGTAACCGGTTGGGATGGCTTCCATGTTGCTTTTTTTCACCCATGGTGCGGCTGCAACTTGTTTGGCGATTAGAAATTCTGGGTTTCTACCAGAGATGAGGCTCATAAAAAGGATGGCATCAGCCTCGTCTACTACGTGAAGTTCATTCCCAGGAAAGAGGGTGATGTTGGGTGCGCTCAACTCTTTGAGCAGGGCTACGCAGCTGGCAGTGGAATTTTGAGAAACATGGCTTCCGCCAACCAGGAAGATATCGATACCCAGCTGAATGGCTTTTTTAACCTGCTGGGATATTTCACTCGCTGGGGTATCTGGATCGCAAAGTACGGCAATGCTTTTTTGCTTTTTTTCTTTACGATGTAACAGTGTTTTGAGCAGTGATCCCATAGTACAAAGTAAGTGAATTTTACTTGGAAGATGGGCGGGTGAGTAATGGACGACACATATTTTTGGTTTGCTGATCAATGTCTAGAAAATGAGATTTTGTAAGTGTCTGTTGGTCAATTAAATACGTGTAAACCCTTGCTACTGTTGGGCTTGCGTTTTTTCAACATCATAAACCCAATTTTATCAAGGGTTTCAGCGAATTATGTGGAAAACATGATTGGGTGAATGAGCTTTACGAAGATAGATTTGCTATTCACAAGAAAGTGAACCATCATCAAATTAAACACAACCCAATAGAATCGCTATGAGCCAGCAAACAGTAAACACAAAGGGATTGAATTTCTCCCGCATGAACACCGCCGATGGTGTGTCTCCTTATGATCAATTTCAGTACGACTATCGTACATCGGTAATTAAGAAGCCGGATGGAAGTACGGTTTTTGAAATGAAAAATGTTGAGGTCCCTGAAGGTTGGAGTCAGGTGGCTACTGATATTTTGGCTCAGAAGTATTTCCGTAAGGCGGGGGTACCACAAGCGGATGGTAGTTTGGGTAGTGAAACATCGGTAAAGGAGGTTGCTCATCGCCTTGCTGCATGTTGGAGACATTGGGGTGAGAAATATGGTTATTTCGAATCTACTGCGGATGCGCAGGTGTTTTATGATGAATTGGTATACTCATTGTTGAATCAGGAATCGGCTCCCAATTCACCACAGTGGTTTAATACTGGATTGCACAATAGCTATGCCATCACAGGCAAGCCACAGGGTCACTATTTTGTAGATCCTGATACTGAGAAGTTGATGAAGAGTACCTCTGCTTACGAGCGTCCACAGCCCCATGCTTGCTTTATTTTGTCGGTTGACGATGATTTGGTAAACGAGGGTGGTATCATGGATTTGTGGGTTCGTGAGGCGCGTATTTTCAAATACGGATCGGGTGTTGGTACCAACTTTAGCAAGATTCGTGGTTCAGGCGAAAAGTTGAGCGGTGGTGGAACCAGTTCAGGTTTGATGAGTTTCTTGCGCATTGGTGACCGTTCAGCGGGTGCTATCAAGAGCGGTGGAACTACACGTAGGGCTGCAAAAATGGTTTGTTTGGATTTGGATCACCCCGATGCGATGGAATTCATTCAGTGGAAGAGCACAGAGGAGCGCAAAGTAGCTGCTTTGATTGCTGCTGGATACTCTAACGACTACGAGGGTGAGGCATATAACACAGTAAGCGGACAGAACAGTAACAACTCTGTTCGTATCCCTAACAAGTTCTTCCACAAGTTGGAAAAGGGCGAAGATTGGGAATTCACAGCTCGTTCAACTGGCGAGGTGATGAACACCAAACCAGCGAAAGAGGTTTGGGACGCAATTGGCGACGCAGCTTGGGCTTGCGCAGATCCTGGTGTACAGTACGATGATACCATCAACGAGTGGCACACTTGTCCAGAAGGTGGAAGAATCAACGCTTCTAACCCATGTTCTGAGTACATGTTCTTGGATAACACAGCTTGTAACTTGGCTTCATTGAACTTGAGAAAGTTCTTCCACGAGGATAGCAAGACCTTTGATATGGAGAAATTTGAGTACAGTGCACGTTTGTGGACCACTGTATTGGAGATTTCTGTATTGATGGCGCAGTTCCCATCGAAAGAAGTGGCTCAATTGAGTTATGACTATCGCACATTGGGATTGGGATATGCCAACTTGGGTTCAGTATTGATGAGCGCGGGCATTCCTTATGATTCAAGTGAAGCTACTGCAATTTGCGGAGCAATCACTGCGATTTTGACTGGTACAGCGTATGCCACATCTGCTGAGATGGCTGCGGTGAAAGGTCCATTCCGCATGTACGAAAAGAACAAAAAGCACATGTTGCGTGTAATTCGCAACCATCGCTACGCGGCATACAACACGCCTTTGGCTTTCGAAGGATTGGGTATCAAGCCCGTGTGTTTGGATGAAAAACATTGCCCAGACTACTTGTTGAAATCTGCTTGTAACGCTTGGGACAAGGCGGTTCAGTGGGGTGAGAAGTACGGTTTCCGTAACGCTCAATCCACCGTTATCGCGCCAACCGGAACCATTGGTTTGTTGATGGATTGTGATACTACAGGTATCGAGCCTGATTTTGCCTTGGTGAAATATAAGAAATTGAGTGGTGGTGGATACTTCAAAATTGTAAACCAAACTGTGCCTGTGGCATTGAAGCATTTGGGTTACGATGTAAAGCAAACGCAAGACATCGTGAACTATGCAAAAGGACATCAGACCTTCAAGGGTGCGCCTCACATCAACCACGATAGCTTAACGGCTTTGGGTTTCAACGATGCGGATTTGGCGAAATTGGAGTCAGAAGCACCGATGGCATTTGAGATAGGGTTTGTATTCAACCAATATTCATTGGGAGAAGATACTTTGAAGCGCTTGGGCTTTGATTCAGCGCAATACAACAATCCACGTTTCAACATGTTGCAGGCTTTGGGCTTTACCCGTGAGCAGATTGCAGAGTGTAACGATTTTGTTGCAGGTACAATGACCATTGAGGGTGCGCCACATTTGAAAGAGGAGCATTACGCGGTGTTTGATTGCGCCAACAAGTGCGGTAACAAAGGTGTAAGATACATCCACGCCAACGCGCACATTCGCATGATGTCGGCTGCACAGCCTTTCATTTCTGGAGCGATCAGTAAGACCATCAACTTGCCAAACGAGGCTTCGGTTGATGAAATCAAGGAGTGCTACCATTTGAGTTGGACATTGGGATTGAAGGCGAATGCTTTGTACCGTGATGGTTGCAAGTTGAGTCAGCCTTTGAGCAACAAGTCTGAGACATCTGAAGACAGCCAGGAAGAAACTGCCTCTGCAAAAACCGACAGTGCTGCTGCACCAAAGGTGGCGAGTGTGGGTGAATTGACTCCTGAGATGGTATTGGAAGCGGCCAAGCGCATTTTGAGCGAGAGTCCTGATACCAAGTTCAAACGTCAGTTATCGAACATCGTAGAGAAGAAGCGTTTGCCAAATCGC
>CANHGC010000241.1 GCA_947460045.1 Bacteroidota bacterium
CAGTTGGATGTCTGTGAAGAAGTTGCCCATGAAGCGATTGCCCCAGGTTTTATCGTCGGTGTATTCCAGTTTTGCCAGAGGGTTGCCCACATCGCTCAGCGTGGTAAAGCCGTATGTGCCGTCGGGGTTTTTTGCATCGTAGATGGGGGCGGCGTTGTAGGCGTCTGTGAATAAGCTAAAGGGTTTGTTGTTGGAGTTCCAACGGGTGAGCGAGATGTTGTTGCCGAATTTCAGGCGATCGGAGATTCTGTATTCGTTGTTGGATCGGATCGATACACGTTCGTAGTTGTTGTCGTTTAGGATGCCATTTTCGTTGAAGTAGTTTACCGAGAAGAGGTAGGAGGTAGATTCAGAGCCACCGCTCATGCTGAGGTTGTGGTTGTTCATGTTGCCTGGGCGGGTGATGGTTTGGAACCAATCGGTTTCGCCGGTGATATCGGTTTTTAGAATGGCATTGGTGCCTGCGGCTTCGTTGGAATAGTTGGAGTAGGTTCCGGGGCGGGCCATGGCGATTTTGTTGGCCATGAGTTTCACGCCTGCGTAACCGTCGTAGGAGAGTTTGGGTTTGCCCGATCCGCCGCGTTTGGTGGTGATGAGGATAACGCCATTGGCGGCACGAACCCCGTAAATGGCGGTGGAGGAAGCGTCTTTGAGGACATCAATTGAGAGGATGTCGGCGGTATTGATATTTCGAATATCGTCTGTGATCACACCGTCTACCACGTAAAGGGGTTCTGCACCACCGATTACGGAGCCGGTTCCACGAATTCTTACGTTGGGGGACGAGCCTGGCGCGCCTGAGTTGGTGATTTGCACACCGGCCATTTTGGATTGGAGCGCTTGGGTTGCTGTGAGCACGGGTTGTGCAACGAGTTCACTGCCTTTGATCGACGACATCGCACCGGTGAGGTCTTTCTTTTTGGCGGTGGCATAGCCGATGACCACCACTTCGTCTATGGGTTTTTCGATGCTATCTTGGGTGGATGTGGTGTTGGTGTTTGCCGCAGTTTGGGCGTTGGAGTAGCCCAGGGTTACGGCGGTTAAACCGAGCAAGAGTAGGTGTTTTTTCATCGATTAAAGGGGTGATGTTTGTGTTTTTGGGCTAGGGTTTATTTAGCGATTTGCAATTTATGTAATTGTGAATTAGACAACATCTGTTTTGGCAAAAAAATCGGATAATTTAGAAAAAATTTAAATAAGGGCGATGGAAGTGTCACATTGTAAATTTTGATTTCTATTTCACTGTGGGGTTATGGCATTTGTTCAAGGTTGGGAGGTTTAGGGATTGGATTTATGGGTTTGACGATAAAGTTTTGTAAATTTGGCATCATGGTGAAATCCGTTTTTCGATTGATGGGCTTGTTGTTGGCTTTTTTGGCGATGCCAATGTTGCGCGGACAGGGAGTTGGCTCGTTAACCTTGAGTATTTCTCAGTCAGATACTGCAGTTTGTATTGGTCAACCTATGTATTTGGTGGCAAAAGTGACAGGTGGAGATTCTACTTGTTACAAATACCAATGGTCGAATGGTTTGGGAAAATCCAAGCTCGCCTCCACGGTCCTCACAGATACAATGTGGGTATATTTGAGCGTTGCCGATACCTGCAATGGTTGGTTAATCAAAGATTCTATGCGATTGGATACCTACTTGCCATTGATTATGGGGGTATCGAACGATACAACCGTTTGCGTGGGTCAGCATGTTGATTTGTTGGCGACGATTTACGGCGGAAACCGATTGCATGGCGGTGGCGCTTACACGCTGGCATGGAGCAATGGGGTAAAAGCGGGGTCGATCAATGTGTTCCCATCAGTAACTACAAAATATTACGTGGAGGGCAGCGAAGGTTGTTCGCCCAATGTGTTGGATTCTGTGTTGGTAACGGTGAGGAATCCCTTGTTTTTGAGTGCGGTAGCTGATACAACGTTGTGTCACGGACAAACCTACTCGGTTCAACTGATTGATACGGGTGGATACGCGCCATCGCGCAAAATTGTGTGGGATAGCGCATCGCTCATCGGAAATAATGTGGTGGTGAATCCGCTATCGGTGGGTGTAACGAAATACAGAGTGCATGTGGAAGACGGTTGTACGGTGGAGAATGATACCATTGAGTTTGCTGTTACACGTCGATCGCCCTTGACGGGCAGTCTTGCCTTGAGCGATACGGTATTGTGTTATGGCGATGCCACAGATGTTTTGATGTCGGCCAGCGGCGGGAGATCGTCTACATTGAATTGGCAATTGGATGGGGTGGCAACTACGCAAACATCGATTACAGATAATCCAGTAGCGAGCAAAGTGTATACTTTGTTGGTGGAGGATGGCTGTTCGATTCCATTTACCGATACAATTGGGGTTATGGTGGCGCCCGCGAAAATTCAGTTGACCTTGGGTCTGCGTGATTCGGTGATTTGTGCGGGGGGTGCTTACGGGTTTTTGGAGGTGAATGGAACGGGGGGATTTGCGCCATTGACTTATGTTTGGGATGATCCATCGAAGCAAATAACGGCCAAGGCATCGGGGTTGAGCAAAGGGAACTATGTGTTGCGTGTTGTGGATGCTCAAGGGTGTAAAGACTCTTTGAAATTATTTGTAAATGAATATGCATCGCCCATGAAGCCACTGAAGGATACGGTGATTGCGCGAGGAAGCATGGCGAGGTTGTACGCGGCGAACGGACAGCAATGGCGTTGGTCGCCCAAAACGTTCATGATGGGCAGCGACACGCTTTGGAGTGTGAGGGTTAGACCCACAGATAGTATTCAATATTCGCTGTTGGCATTGGATAGCAACGGTTGTTTGTTCCGCGATTCGATGTGGGTGCGGGTGGTGGATCCCGAGGTGGTGCGCATACCGAATATCATCACACCGAATGGTGATGGGGACAATGAGTTTTGGGATTTGTATGAATTGTTTGAATACAACCAGCGCAAGGTGGATATATACAATAGGGCCGGGGAGTTGGTGTATTCAACGGGTGCATACCAGAACAATTGGGCGGGAAAGAACAATTTGGGAGAAGAACTGCCGGTGGGTGTGTATTTTTATTATATGAAGCACAATGTAACGGGCGAAGAGCATCGCGGTTTTGTGCAGATTATGCGATGATATTTGGGCGATGGGATTAACGGAAGCGTACTATGAGTTCTTCATCGAACTGGCACTGAACAACCAAAAGAGTTGGTTTGATGTAAATCGGGCGCGATATGAGGCGGATGTGAAAAAGCCATTTTTGGCATTTGTTACGCAATTGTTGGAGAAGGTGGCTGCTGTGGATCCTCGGTTTGCGGGCATCGATGCGAAGTCATGTATTTTTAGGATCAACAAAGACATTCGATTTTCAAAAGACAAAACGCCTTATAAGTTGCATTGTTCGGCTGCGATTCAGTTGGGCGGAAGGAAGGAGATGTCGGCCGGTGGCATGTATTTAGAATTTGGACC
>CANHGC010000242.1 GCA_947460045.1 Bacteroidota bacterium
ATGCCCATTTGCTCGATGGTGATTGGGGTTCCAATGCCCTTTCTTGGCAGTGGGTTGCCGGCACCTTTTCGAACAAAAAATACATCGCCAACCAAGAGAATATCAACAGGTATACGAACACCCAACAGCGCGGGACCTACCTCGATGTAGAATACGAACAACTCACCGAGGCCCCGGTGCCGGAAGTATTGAAGCCCACATTGGACGCACATGAAGTGTTGCCGTTTGATGATTGTACATCGGAAGCATTGATGGCAGCGGTGGCCGAAAAAGGACTGCCGATTTGGGATGCCAACAGCAGACCCAATGATCATCGCATAGTGATATGTAACTACTATCAGCTCAGTGCGCAGTTTGTGGCTTCGCAGTCGGGCTCCCCGATTTTGTTGCTCGAGCCCAGTGTGTTTAAACAATATCCCATCGCCTCGCATTGTGTGGATTTTATGCTGTCGTTGGCCGCCGAGATACCCCATTTGCAGGTGTTTGTGGGAGAATTCGAGGAATTGCATGCCGCGTTGCAGGCAGGTGGGTCGGTGGAGGTCGTATACAAAGAGCATCCTTTGAACCGACATTACAGGGGCACTGAAATCCCGCGGGATTGGTTGGCGCCAGAGGTGGAAGGCACATTCTCATCGTTTTTTTCGTATTGGAAAAAAGTAGAGAAATCGCTACGGAAAGAATTTAAGGACGTTCGCGGATATTGATCAATCAGATGACCTTTCAGGAATCTCATATTTCTCGAGCCACGGAATTGGGTGGTTTGCCATCGCCAGAAGTGGCAGGGGAGAAGTTGGAAGGTGCGGTGAATAAGCCCCCAATGCAGATTGTTTGGATCAAGCGCGATTTGCGCACCCGCGATCATGCGCCGTTGGCAGAGGCGGAGGCATCGGGATTGCCTTACAGGGTGATCTTCATTTTTGAGCCGAGTTTGGTGACGCATCCGGATTGTTCGGACCGACATCTGCGGTTTCAGTGGCAGTCGATTCAGGACATGAATCGCGCTTTTCAGGGGTTGGTTTTGGATTCGGAGGCTAGGCAGGTGGATGTGTTTTGGGGTGAGGCCGAAGCGGTTTTTTCGTCGTTGATGGAGGCTTTTGATGTGCAGCGGGTGCTGTCGTACCGGGAATCGGGGATTGAGAAGACGTTTCAGCGAGACAAGGCCATCGCTCAGTTGCTAAAAGAAAAGGGTGTGGTGTGGCAGGAATTTCAGCGGAATGGGGTGTTGCGAGGTATCAAGGACCGGGTGGATTGGGACAAGCGTTGGTTTGTTTGGATGTCGGAACCTCTGATAGAGAATACGTATCGGAAACAGTTATTTGGAGAGGAGTTGGGGTCTTTGGTGGCAGTGTTACAAGGCGATTTGAACCAGGATTTTACGATACCAGAAGATGTGTTTTTGCGTTTAACAGCCTCATCCGAAGGCATGCAAATGGGCGGCGAATCTTTGGCTTGGCGATACTTACAGGGGTTTTTGTTGGAGCGACATAAATCTTACCATTATCATATTTCGAAACCCTTGCAAAGCAGGGAGTCGTGTAGTCGACTGTCGGTGTACATCGCTTGGGGCAATTTGTCGATCAAGCAGATTTATCAAGCCTCGAAATCGCTTAGTAAGGAGCAAAAAAACGGTCGGGCGATGACGGCTTTTTTGTCGCGCATCAAGTGGCACGATCACTTCGTACAGAAGTTTGAGCAGGAGTGTAAGTATGAATATCGGGCGGTGAACCGGGCGTTTGAGGATTTGGGTGCGGAGAACGATGCGGGGTTGTTGCAGGCTTGGAAGGAGGGTAAAACGGGGTATCCGTTGGTGGATGCGAACATGCGGGCATTGGCGGCTACGGGCTGGATCAATTTCCGGATGCGGGCGATGTTGGTGAGTTTTTTGACGCATCATTTAGACATTGATTGGCGGTTGGGGGTGTATCATTTGGCGCAATATTTTTTGGACTACGAGCCAGGGATTCATTATACGCAGTTTCAGATGCAGGCGGGGACCACGGGGGCGAATACGGTGCGGGTGTATAATCCGGTAAAGAATGGGTTGGAGCACGATGGGGAGGGTGAGTTTGTGCGCAAGTGGGTGCCGGAGATTGCAGGTCTTCCGAATCATTTGATTCATCAACCATGGACGATGACGGAGATGGAGCGGGTGTTATATGGTGTGACTTTGGGCGAGGATTATCCGATGCAGGTGGTGGCGTTGCAGGGCAGGAAGATTGCGATGGTGGCGCGGATTTACGAGATGCGGAAATCGGAGTTTGCAAGGGAGGAAATGGCGAGGGTGTTGAAGAAACACAGTCGGCCCGCGAAGGCGAAATCGAAGCCCATGGCGAAATCGCCGAAAGTACCAAAATCACCGAAAGCACCCAAAACATCGGTAACGCCGAAATCGCCCATCGAAAAGAAAAAAGGAAAGGGGAAGAAGCCGTGAAAGGGGTAAAGAAGCAGCATTTGCCGAGCAAGGTTTGTGTGACTTGTGGTAGGCCATTTGTGTGGCGAAAAAAGTGGGAGCGGGATTGGGAATCGGTAAAATATTGCAGTGATCGGTGCAGGAAATCGGTTTGATTTGATGGTGTTGTTGGCTTGTTTGAATTGTATTTTTGTGGTATGACGCACGACGAAACCGTTGAAGTAAGGGTGGTGGAAACGGAGGACGGTAGTAGGACCTTGTATTTGCCGGGGATGGATGAGACGTATCATTCTACGCATGGGGCGATGACGGAGTCGAGCCATGTATACATTCAAAACGGATTGGATTTTTGGTTGGGGGAGAATCCCGGAGCCAAAAGTGTGCGCGTGTTTGAAATGGGTTTGGGTACGGGTACCAATGCGCTGCTGGCGATGGATTGGTGCGAGAGAACGGGATGTGCGGTTAAGTTTTATACGGTAGAGAAATTTCCTTTGTCGGAGACGTTGATGCGCGAATATTGGGGCGATACGGTTTATGCCGAGCGGAGCGAGGCGTTGCATGCTTCCGCGTGGGAGCAATGGGTGGATATACCCCTTTCATCTGCTCCCTTTTCCGTGTTTAAACACAAACGCGATATTCAGGAGGCTCAGGTTCCAGATACTGTGGATGTGGTATTTTGGGATGCTTTCGGACCGAACAAGCAGGAGGGTGTTTGGGGCGTTGAATTGTTTCAGCCCATGTATGACGCCATGTTGGAGGGAGGGGTTTTCGTCACTTATTCTGCAGCCGGTGATGTGAAGCGCGCCCTGCAGCAAGTGGGTTTTGGGGTGAAAAAGCTCGACGGTCCGCCATACAAACGCCACATGCTTCTTGCTCAAAAGGTTTGAATTCGTTGTTTTCAGGCGGGGAGTTGTAGCGAACCATTTTGTATGCATCTTTGTTTTCTTTCTTTATGACATTGCGATTTACCCCTATTTCTGACATTGAGCAGGTTTATCATCTGCAGCGTTCGTTG
>CANHGC010000243.1 GCA_947460045.1 Bacteroidota bacterium
AAATTGAAAAAAGACCTTCAAATCGCATAAAAAACTGTTATGTCAAATATTAGACCCGACGAAATTTCCAGCATATTGAAAGACCAGATTTCTGGTTTTAATACCGCTGCGAGTTTAGAAGAAGTAGGTACCGTACTCCAAGTGGGTGACGGTATTGCCCGTATTTATGGCCTTTTGGGCGTTCAATACGGAGAACTTGTTGAATTCAGCAACGGTGTACGCGCCGTGGCTTTGAACCTTGAAGAGGACAATGTTGGTGCCGTATTGATGGGTAGCAGCGGAGATATCAAAGAGGGCGACAAGGTAAAGCGCACAGGAAAGATTGCATCGATCAGAGCCGGTCACGGTATGTTGGGTCGTGTTATCAATACTTTGGGTGAGCCTGTGGATGGTAAAGGTCCTATTTCTGGTGAGTTGTTCGAAATGCCGTTGGAGCGTAAAGCCCCTGGTGTTTTGTTTCGTGAGCCAGTAACGGAGCCTCTCCAAACAGGTATCAAAGCGATTGACGCGATGATTCCAATCGGAAGAGGTCAGCGTGAGTTGATCATTGGTGACCGTCAAACTGGTAAAACTGCCATTGCGTTGGATGCCATCATCAACCAAAAAGAATTTTACGAAAAAGGAAATCCCGTATATTGTATCTATGTAGCTTGTGGACAGAAAGAGTCTACAGTGAAGCAGGTGGTAAAAGCTTTGGAAGAAAGTGGCGCCATGTCTTACACTGTGGTTGTAACCGCTGCTGCTTCTGCGCCTGCTCCGTTGCAATTCTTTGCACCGATGGCGGGTTGTGCAATTGGTGAGTACTTCCGTGATTTGGGATTGCCTGCATTGGTTGTTTATGATGATTTGTCTAAACAAGCCGTGGCATATCGTGAGGTTTCTTTGTTGTTGCGTCGTCCTCCAGGACGTGAAGCATATCCTGGTGACGTATTCTACTTGCACAGTCGTTTGCTTGAGCGCGCTTGCAAATTGAACTCATCGGATCATATTACATGCAACATGAATGATTTGCCAGATAGCTTGCAAGGCAAGGTAAAAGGCGGTGGTTCGTTAACAGCATTGCCAATCATCGAAACCCAGGCGGGTGACGTGTCTGCATACATTCCTACCAACGTAATTTCTATTACAGATGGTCAGATTTTCTTGGAATCAAACTTGTTCAACTCTGGTATACGTCCTGCAATTAACGTAGGTATCTCTGTATCACGTGTGGGTGGTAACGCTCAAATCAAGTCGATGAAGAAAGTTGCTGGTACATTGAAATTGGACCAAGCGCAGTATCGTGAATTGGAAGCGTTTGCAAAATTCGGTTCTGACTTGGATGCGGCAACAAAATCTGTTTTGGAGAAAGGTTCTCGCAACGTGGAAATCTTGAAACAGCCTCAGTTTAGTCCAGTTACTGTTGAAAAGCAAATCGCCATCATTCACTTGGGAACTTCTAACTTGTTGAGAAGTGTACCTGTGAACAAGATTCGTGAGTTTGAAGCAGCTTACTTGGAGTATTTGGATGCCAAGCACAAAGATACCTTGGAAGCATTGCGCAAAGGCGTTATCGACGATGAGGTGAAAGCCGTATTGAACGCTGCTTGCAAAGAAATCGCAAAGAACTACGCAGCCTAATTTTATATCATGGCCAATCAGAAGGAAATTCGAGCTAGGATATCGTCCACAATCAGCACACAGCAGATCACGAAGGCGATGAAGTTGGTTTCTGCAACAAAGTTGCGGAAAGCCAGTGAAGCCATTGTGAGAATGCGTCCGTACGCCGAAAAATTGCAAGGAATCATGGGCAATTTGAAGGATAGTACTGAAGATGATCGTTTGGCCGGTTACTTTGAAGCCCGTGAGGCAAAAAAGGTGTTGTTGTTGGTGATTACCAGCGACCGTGGTTTGTGCGGAGCCTTCAATGCCAATGTTGTGAAACGTGTTCGTACATTGCTCAGTGGTGATTATGCGGATGCATACAAAGCGGGTAATGTAACTTTGATGTGTATTGGTAAAAAAGGTGGTGAAGCTTTGAAGCGTTTTGGATATGATGTGAACTTAGATTTGGTTACATTGACTCAAAACTCGTCTGCTGAAACCTCTTTTGCAGCGATGCAAGGTGTTATTGATGCGTATTTGTTGGGTAAGTATGACCGCGTTGAGGTTGTATACAACAAATTTAAAAACGCTGCTACGCAAATTTTGGTGAATGAGCAGTTGTTGCCCATCGCAAACAATGTGAGTGAAAGCACTTCTGCATCATCAGATTACATCTTTGAACCAGGTAAAGTTGCGATATTGGAAGATTTGATTCCACGCAGTTTGAATACTTTGTTTTATCGTGCATTGTTGGATTCTTTGGCTTCTGAGCATGGTGCTCGTATGGTTGCCATGGATAAAGCCACTGAAAATGCCGGTGACTTGTTGCGTGCATTGAGACTTGCTTATAACCAAGCCCGTCAGGCCGCAATTACCCGTGAAATCTCTGAGATTGTGGGTGGTGTTGCCGCGCTTGAAGGTTAATATTCTTTTACATATACAAAAAAGGGCAACCCATGGGTTGCCCTTTTTTTATGTTAAAGTTTTTCAGTGATCAGTGGGTTTTGAATGAATAGGAGGGGGTATAATTGGGTTGGAGAATTCTAATTTAACCTAGATCAATGATTCGTTCAATGAATCACTCACTCACTCACTCACTCACTCACTCACTCACTCACTCACTCACTCAATTAATTAATCTTCACGCATCACCTCAATGTACTTGTGCGTGGCTTTGATCTTGGCAATCAATTGTTCAAGGTGTAAAAGATCGTAGATCATGACTTCAATCTTCCCACCAAAAGTTCCATCTTCATTGCTCGAAATATTGATGCTTTTCATGTTCACTTCCATGTCTTTGGAAATGATGTCTGTAATTCTGCTAACAATCCCAACATCATCGATGCCTCGGACGGCAATGGCAGTATCAAACGCTTTTTGGTATCCATCACCTCGCCATTGTGCCGGAATGATGCGGTATCCGTACTGACTCATCAAACGCGTGGCATTGGGGCAAGTAGTGCGGTGAACTTTCACGCCTTCTCCAACAGTAACAAAACCAAAAATGGGATCACCAGGAACTGGATGACAGCATTTGGAGAGTGAATAGGGCATTTCATAATCATCGCCAATAATGATTTGATCCGATTTTTTACGCTTGGCTGCAGGCGAAGTTTTGCTTTTGGTAGCCAATTTTTCACCACTTTCAGGTGTTTCTACGGCTTTTTTGAGAACGATTTTTTGTAATAACTCACGATTTAACCTGATTTGGCCTTCAGCAACACTATGGAAAAATTCTGCTTGCACTTGGTATTTGAAGTGGTGCATCAATTTCTTGATGTTGCTATCCGTGAATTTGAATTGGTGTTTGCGGAACAATCGTTCAATGAGCAATTT
>CANHGC010000244.1 GCA_947460045.1 Bacteroidota bacterium
GGGCAAGATTTTGGGCGTTGCGGCGGTGGGGTTAACCCAGTTTGTGGCGTGGATTGTGTTGGCGGTGGGTTTGGTTTTTGGGATCAGTGCGTTGTTCTTGAATTCGGGCAATGGGATGAGTGCCCAGGAGGCGGTGCAAAAGGGGATTGAGGCACGCACGGGGATGGCCACGGTTGGGGCGATGGGGGGCGATGGTGCTCAGGTTGCGGAGTCGGGGTCTGGCGTGGCCAGGGATTTGGCGGCGGAGTTTACGGAGCCTTTGAGCAATTTGCCTTACTTTGAGATCATTGCGGTGTTCTTGTTGTTTTTTGTGGGGGGATATTTGTTGTATTCGAGCTTTTTTGCGGCCATTGGTGCTGCGGTGAATCAGGAATCGGATGTGCAGCAGTTTATGATGCCGGTGACGTTGCCGTTGGTTTTTGGGTTTGTGATCGCCCAAACGGTGGCGTTGAAAGCCCCGCATGGTGCCATGGCCAAGTTGTTCTCGATGATCCCGCTAACCAGTCCGATTGTGATGGTCGTACGCGCGCCATTCGGAGTGCCTTTTGGGGAGTTGGCTTTGAGTTTCGGATTGCTGGTGCTGATGTTTGTGCTGATGGTGTGGCTAAGTAGCCGCATTTATCGCATCGGAATTTTGAGCTATGGCAAGAAGCCCACGTGGAAGGACCTGTGGAAGTGGTTGCGTTGATGAATTGAGTGGTGCTGGTGGTTGCGCTGGTGGTTGCGCTGATGGTTGCGCGTTCAGCGGGCTTGGTTCTTGGTGACGCCTAAAGCGTGTATGTTAAACCGTAGGCCAATCCAAAGGAGTTGATGCCTGCGCCGAGTTCAGCGTGATAACCAAAATTTCTGAGGCCTTTGAAGTGTTGTTTGATGCCGAAGAGGGTGACTTGAAATCCGTTCAGATCCTCGCCGCCATTGAAGGCAGGGATGTAGGAACTGGACTTGTCGTATTTCATTCTCACGGTGTTGTAATCGATTCTGCTGTTGCCTAGGGCGATGCCGGAATACAGGGCGTAGCTGCTTTTGGCGGAGTTTTTGATTTTCCAGGCGTAGTCGATGCTGGCCAGGAAGGAATTCAGCTTTACGACGTATTGGAAATAGGCATAGTTTCCGGGTATGTCGAAGTCGGGATAGGCGAGGGTATCAGAGGTGACTTCGGCCCAGGTGTATTTAACGCCCATGGTCCAACGGTCGCGAAAGTGATATTGGTAACCGATGGTGGTGGGTTTGGCGGTGATGAGCGAGTTGCCTACGTTGCCAAAGTTGGGTTCAAGTTCCTTTTGGAGTCCTTCTGCTATGTTGTTCACCAATACATTGGAGTTGTTGGTCCACATAAAAGTCATCGCTTCCTTTTGGATGGGGTGGAGCGATCTTTTGGGGGTGATGGTTTTCTCCGCCGGAGTTTGGCTGGGATTATTGGCGATGGTGGTTGCGCTTTTGGTGGTGGTGGGTGCTTCTTTTGCAGTGGTATCGAGGCCTCCGTACTGGGCGATGGCTGGGTTTGCGAGGCCGATGGCGGCGGTGAGGAGGAAGGTGAGCGCACGGAACATGTCGGCAATTTACAAAAATCCGGTAGGTCGTTTGTCGAACAGAAACAATTTTCATCGTTTTGTTGTTGTGTATATCAATAAATACAACGACATTTGTTGTAACAAATAAAAAACGATATGACAACACAAACATTGGCACAATGGAACTTAGATCCAACGCACAGCGAGGCACAGTTCAAGGTTAAGCACTTGGTAATTTCTACAGTTACTGGTACTTTCAAGCAGTTCACAGCGTCTTTGCACGCGGCCAGCAGCACAGATTTTTCAGGTGCATCTGTAACTTTCAGCGCTTCGGTTGATTCAATTGATACCAACAACGCGGATCGTGATGGACATTTGAAGTCGGGTGAATTTTTCGATGCGGCTCAGTTTCCTAGCATTGATTTCAGCAGTACTTCTTTTGAGAAGGTATCTGACAGTGAGTATAACGTGGTGGGTGATTTGACCATCAAGGGCATTACCAATACGGTTGCTTTGAAGGCTGAGTTTGGTGGCGAAATGGTTGATCCATGGGGCAATCACAAAATTGGTTTTGAGGTAAGTGGTGTTGTGAAGCGCGAGGAGTTTGGTTTGACATGGAGCGCGGTAACTGAGGCAGGTGGTGTTGTGGTTGGAAGCGACGTGAAGTTGATTTTCAACGTACAGTTTGCGCCAGCGCAGGCTTAATAGTTGTTTGATTTATAAGTGTGAAAGAGGCCGCGCGGAGCGCGGCCTCTTTTTTATTGCTTTTTTATTGCTCCGGATACTTGGAAAATTGCTGCAAGAGATTTGCAGTGGCTTTGGCGGTTTTTTTATCGATGCTTCCCAAGCGCTGTATGAATCGCTGCTGATCTACCGCGCGCATTTGATCTATGACCAACTGACCTTGTCTTTTTTGAAATTGGCAGGTGATGCGGGTAGGTAAATTGCGGTGCTGTGAGGTTAACGGTACAACCACAGCCCGTTGCAAAAAGTTGTTGGCGGCGGTAGGCGAGACTATCAAACAGGGTCGTACTTTTTGAATTTCTGTGCCCAAGGTTGGATTCAACTGAATCATCCAAACATCGTATTGTTTCATCACCATTGCCACTCCTCCTCGTCAAATTTATTTGGGAAATCGCCCATTAATTGTACGTCTATTTTTTCTTTCTCACTTTCGGGGTGGCAATGCTGAAAAGCTGTATCCCAGTGAATATCTGTGGATTCCGCTTTGCGGATGATCAATTGCTGTCCTTTCACCTCTAGGGTTACGCTTTCTTCCATGTCACACTGTGCAATCATTTCTTTGGGGATGATAATTCCTTTGCTGTTGCCGATGTTTCTCAGTTTTACAGTAACCATGTTAAAACAAAGTTACAACATAATAGCCCCAGTTTTTTTTGTTTCTTTGTGTATGCATAAATCAACTGTCCGGCAGAATGGCTATCTCCTCTTGTTGGTTGTATCTGGACTTTTTATTGCCTGGGAGTTATTGGGTTTTTTGTCGGGCTTTCTTGGTGCATTAACCCTTTACTTTTTTCTGCGCAAACCGCAAGATTTTCTCGAAAAACGATATCGCCTGAGCAAAGTGAAATCAACCCTTTTATTGCTCATTGGCAGTTTTGTTTTGGTTGTTGTTCCCGCCGGATTGATCATCGGAGAAGTAACCGCCCGGTTGGCCGAGGTTGTATCGCACAGTCAAGAAGTCCTGCAGTCTATCAATGCTTTTATTACTCAGCAAGAACAGCGGTTTGGTTTTGAAATTCTCACCGCAGAGAACCTCAAGCAAGCCTCAGCCTATGTCACCGTTGCCGCCAGTTCAATGGTTGGTGTAATCGCCAATTCCTTTGCTTCCGTGGCTGTGATGTATTTCGTGCTATATTTCATGCTGCTCAACCGTCGTTCCCTAGAA
>CANHGC010000245.1 GCA_947460045.1 Bacteroidota bacterium
TACCGAATTTCAAGGACTTCAGGGTGAAGTTGGTGGGTTGCGAGGTTCCGGATGAGATTTTGGAGACGTTGGATCGCATTTTGGTGGAGTACGAGGGTTTGGTGAATTAAGAGTTTTCCTTACATTTGCCATTACTACAATCAATAACTATGAAAAAAATATTACTATCTATCATGGCGATGGTGTCTTTTGGGGCTTATGCTCAAACGGGATACTATATTGCTCCGGGTTCTGGTGCCGGTAACCCAGGTGGCTTGAATGGCGATGCAGAATACCCTCCAGGGGGTGGATTGCCAGCCGGTTGGACAACCGTTTTAACTGGGCCACAAAATGAAATGTGGAGTGCCAATCAGTCTTTGCCTTTTGCATTTAAGTTCAACGATCAGGATGTAACGAGCTACAAAATTTCGGCCAATGGCGTGGTTACTTTTGATGTGGCTACCAGCATCACTCCATCTGCGGTGAATGCCGATTTGCCAAATGCGGGTATTCCAAATCAATCGGTTTGTGTTTGGGGTGTAGGTGCAACGGCGACTGGTGATTTCGTAGTGTCTAAAACTTTCGGTACAACTGGCAAACGTCAGCACTGGATTCAGTACAACAGTTGTTCTGAGGCCAACATTGGTACTGGTTGGATTTATGCGAGTATCGTATTTGAAGAAGGAACCAACAACATTTACATCGTAGATCAGCGTTACAACGGTACAGCGGCGTCTAAGATTTCTATGGGTATCCAAATTGATGGCAGCACTGCGGTAAAAGTGAGTGGTACGCCTGCTTATGCGATGAAATCGGTGAACGATGCAACCACCGCGGATAACGTGTTTTACAGTTTCATTCCTGGCAGTCAGCCTGCGGATGAGGCCGGTATCGTTTCTGTAACCATGGCGAATTACATCAGCGTGAACAACGCGCCTTTCGACATTACCTTCAATGTACAAAATGGTGGTTCAAACGCGATTACGTCTTTGGATGTAGAATATACAGTGGATGGTGGTACTGCAGTTAGCGGTAAAATCACTGGCTTGAACATTGCTTCTGGTGCTTCTGGTACGGCGGTGCATCCAACCAAATGGTCTGGCACTGTGGGTTCACACACCATTGCGGTGAAAATTGTGAAAGTTAACGGTTCAGATGATACCAAAGTTGGAAACAACAATGCATCGAAGTCTTTGATGGTATTTGATAAGGCGGTTGATCGCAAAATTTTGAATGAGGTATTTACTTCTTCTACTTGTCCTCCATGTACCCCAGGAAACATCAATTACAACAAGGTGATTGACGGAAGAGACAAGCACAGCACCATTAAATATCAGGTAAATTTCCCAGGAACGGGTGATCCATATTGCACTCAAGAGGTGCGTGATCGTATGACTTTTTACAACGTAAATTCTGTGCCTCGCATGGAAATTGACGGTGGTTGGGATAACAATGCCAATTCATTCACAACTGCGTTGTACGATGAATACCAGAGCAAACCATCTTTCATTGAAATCACTGGTAGTGTTTCATTGACTTGGAAGAACACCATCACTTTGGATGTGAATGTGAATCCTTTGTTAGACAATGCGAGTAACAATTTGAAATTGCACGCGGCCATTGTTGAGGGCGTAACGTATGCCAACAAAAAATCGAACGGTGAAACCCAGTTTGAGTCAGTGATGAAGAAGATGATGACTGGTTCTGTGGGTCAGGTATTAACACCCTTGAAGAAGGATACAAAAGTGAGCAAGAAAATCGCTTACACTTTCAACGGTGGATATCGTTTGCCTTTGGATGGTTCTGTGGCCCAGCACATCAATCACTTGTCTGAGAACAGCGTTGAGACTTGGAATGATTTGGCAGTAGTTGTATTTGTACAAGATGCTACTACCAAAGAAATTTTGCAATCTGAGACTTTCCCAATTGCGTTGGTAGGTACTGAGGCTGTTGAACAGAATTTGAATTTGTATCCCAACCCAGCGAACAATTTGTTTGTGGTTGAGGCGAAGGAAATGGGCAATGCCACTGTGGTCGTTACTGATTTGCAGGGCAAGGTTGTATTCAATGGCAACATGACTTCTGGTGCTTTGTCTATGAACGTGGCTGACTGGTCTGCAGGTGTTTACATGGTAAGTGTAAATGGCAACAACAAAAATTTGAACAGCAAGATGGTTGTTCGTCACTAATTTTTGGCGACACTATCACCACACTTTTATCAAGATGTAACAAAAAAGCCCCGGAAACGGGGCTTTTTTGTTTTTGGTAGTGGCTGTTTGTTATGGGGTGGTTGTTTGATATCGATTGGCTGCCTGCGGTGATGCGATTTTGTTTAAGATTTCGTATTTTTGTGGAACTTTAATTATATAAAATCTCAGTCCATGTTATTGCGAAACATTGTGAACCGGGAGGAACTGAAACGTCGGATGGATGCCGATGTTCGTCCTTACACCACCATTTCCTTTTATTGTTACCATCCCATTGAGGATCCACTGGCGTTCAGAAACGATTTGTTTTTGCGTTTTTCGCGCTTGGAGGTTGTGGGAAGGATTTACATCGCCCAGGAGGGCATCAACGCACAGATTGCGCTGCCATCGGAGCATTTTGAGGCATTTAAAGTCGATTTGTATGGGATTGATTTCTTGGATGGGATTCGATTGAATGTGGCCATCGAGGAGAAGCAGAAGAGTTTTATCAAGTTGGATGTGAAGGTGAGGGAAAAGATTGTGGCCGATGGGATTACGGATCCTACGTTTAGTTTGCAAAACCGTGGCAAGTATTTGGCGGCGGCGGAGTGGAATGCGAAGATGGATGCGCCAGACTCGGTGGTGATTGATATGCGGAATCATTACGAGAGCGAGGTGGGTCGGTTTGATGGTGCTAGCTGTCCGGACACAGATACTTTCAGGGAGGAATTGGCGCGTGTATTGGATTTGTATAAGGAGGAGAAGGACAAGCCCATTTTGATGTATTGTACGGGTGGGATTCGGTGTGAGAAGGCCAGTGCATGGATGAAGCACAACGGTTACAACGAGGTGTATCACTTGGAGGGAGGGATCATCAATTATGTGAATCAGGTGAAGGCGTCTGGCTTGGAGAACAAGTTCAAGGGGGTGAATTTTGTGTTTGATCAGCGGTTGGCGGAGCGGGTTTCAGACGATGTGATCGCGGTGTGTCATCAGTGCGGAGAGCCGGCTGATAAGCACATCAATTGCGCCAATACGGGCTGTCATTTGTTGTTTATACAGTGCGAGGCGTGTGCTGAAAAATATGAGCGTTGTTGTTCTGAGGATTGTAGGGAAGTGATTCATTTGCCGGAGGCCGAGCAGTTGGCTAAGAGAAAGGGGAAACCGGCGGGTAGAATTTTCAGTAAGGGAAGATTTCCTGGCAAAGTGTAAAATAATTTGAGCAGTTTGTCGTTTATGTGTAA